>JALEGO010000253.1 GCA_022763165.1 Flavobacteriales bacterium | reverse complement strand
AGTTCCTATTTTATTTCCACAAACGATGGTGGCATTCGCTCCGATAGAAGCACCTTTTTCTACAATCGTTTCTACATATTGATCTCTTCGAATTACAGCGCTTCTAGGGTTGGTTATGTTTGTAAAAACCATTGATGGTCCCAGAAAAACATCATCTTCGCAAACTACTCCTGTATAAACAGAAACATTATTTTGGATTTTCACATTTCGGCCTAGGATCACATCTGGCGATATCACACAATTCTGTCCGATATTACAGCCTTCGCCAATTTTAGCATTCTTCATGATATGCGAAAAGTGCCAAATTTTGGTGCCCGATCCAATATCACAAGGTTCGTCTATAAAGACAGATTCATGTGCAAAGTAGTCTTTCAAGCCGAAGTAGTTTGTGTTTGGAATTCAGGAAGTGATTTAAAATAATCTAAAGTGATTTTAAGCCCTTCCGATCTGTTCATTTTTGGTTCCCAATCCAAAATATCTTTTGCCCTAGCAATATCTGGTTTACGCTGTTTTGGATCATCTTTGGGCAATGGATGAAAGGTGATTTGACTATTCGAACCAGTGAGTTTCACAACTTCCTCGGCAAAATCTTTGATGCTGATTTCCGAAGGGTTTCCAACATTTACAGGTTCAACATAATCACTGAATAACAATCGCGTAATTCCTTCAACAAGGTCAGCAACATAACAGAATGACCTTGTTTGAGAACCATCTCCAAAGACGGTGATATCCTCTCCACGCAAGGCCTGTGACATGAAGGCGGGCAAAGCACGACCATCATTCAACCTCATTCTTGGACCATAAGTATTAAAAATTCTCACAATCCGTGTTTCTAAGCCATGATAAGTATGATAGGCCATGGTAATTGCTTCTTGAAACCTTTTAGCTTCATCGTAAACACCTCTAGGACCAACAGGATTCACATTACCCCAATAGCTTTCGTTTTGCGGGTGCACTAGAGGATCTCCGTATACTTCAGAGGTTGAAGCCACCAGTAGTCTTGCGCTTTTTGCCTTTGCAAGGCCAAGCAAATTATGTGTTCCAAGGGAACCTACTTTCAACGTTTGAATAGGCATTTTCAAGTAGTCAATTGGGCTAGCAGGAGAAGCAAAGTGTAATATATAATCAAGGTGCCCGGGGACATGAACATATTTGCTTACATCGTGATGCGCAAAAGAAAAAGCTTCTAAGCCGAATAGATGCTCTATATTTTTAAGATCTCCCGTAATAAGATTATCCATCCCAATAACCTCATGACCATCCTTAATAAATCGATCACAAAGATGTGATCCTAAAAAGCCTGCTGCACCAGTGATTAAAACTCTTGCCATTAATTCAAATTTTCTCTTCCTATACTGTAATATTTATAGCCTATAGATCGCATTTGATCAACATCAAATAGATTCCTTCCATCAAAGATTACTTTGTCTTTAAGCATTGACCCAATTTTCTCAAAGTTTGGCGACCTAAAGACGGACCATTCTGTCGCAATGATCAAAGCATCTGCATCAGTTAAAGCATCATATTGATCCAATGCATAGTCAATACTTCCATTCAATTGACCCCTTACATTGTTCATAGCTTCAGGATCAAAAGCTCGAACTTTAGCGCCTTCTGCCACCAATTGATCAATGATATATAAAGCTGGAGCCTCTCTTATATCATCAGTATTTGGCTTGAAAGACAAGCCCCATAGTGCGAATTTCTTACCTTTCAAATCTCCATTAAAGTATTCCTTTATTTTGGGTAATAAGATTGTCTTCTGATTCTCGTTAATTTCTGTGACGGCCTTCAGGATTTTAAAATCGTAATCTACTTCCTCTGCAGATTTGATTAGTGCTTGAACATCTTTTGGAAAGCAGCTTCCTCCATATCCAATTCCAGGAAAAAGAAACCTTTTTCCAATTCTTGAGTCAGAACCTATTCCCTTTCTAACCATATCAACATCCGCTCCCAACTTTTCACATAGATTCGCGATCTCATTCATAAAGGAAATCTTTGTGGCCAAGAAAGAATTTGCGGCATACTTGGTAAGCTCCGCTGACTTCTCATCCATGAATATCACTGGATTACCTTGTCGCACATAGGGTCCATAGAGTTTCTCCATGATTTGTTTAGCTCTATCAGAGGAAGTTCCTATGACAACACGGTCTGGTTTCATAAAATCTTCAACAGCATATCCTTCTCTTAAAAATTCAGGATTTGAAATTACATCAAAATCCACCTTTGCGTTTTTTGCGATTGCTGCATGAACCTTTTCAGCGGTCCCTACTGGCACAGTACTTTTATCTATGATCACTTTATACTCATCCAATATGCTTCCAAGTTGTTCTGCAACACCTAAAACATAAGACAAGTCAGCACTACCATCTTCCCCAGGAGGAGTTGGAAGGGCCAAGAAAATGATCTCGGAAGATTTTACTGCAAGCTCAAGTTCTGTTGTGAATTGAAGTCTATTTTGCTTAACATTTCTATCAAAAAGAACATCCAGCTGTGGTTCATAAATCGGTATAATGCCCGATTTCATTTTCCTAACCTTCTCTTCATCTACATCAACGCAAATAACGTTATTCCCTGTCTCAGCAAGGCACGTACCTGTAACGAGCCCAACATATCCTGTTCCAACTACTGCTATATTCATTAGGCAGAAATTTTAATTGATTCTAAATATTCTGTTATTGTAGATATGATATAATCTACTTGAGCGTCTTCCAATTCCGTATGAATAGGTAGAGAGACCACTCGATTCTTCAAATCCATTGTCACACTCAAATCACCAAGAAAATGATCGCTATTCAAAAACCCTTTTTGCATGTGATTGGGTAAAGGGTAATATACATTTGATGGGATTCCCCTTTCCTTTAAATGCGCTTGAAAAGCATCCCTCGAAATGCCTTCATCTAGTTTCAAAGTGTATTGGTGATATACATGGCTTGTATATGGTGCGACTTTAGGAGTTTGTAAGCTATCCAATTTCGCAAAAGCCTCAGAATAACTTTGAGCAGCTTTTCGTCTTGCTTCACAATACTCATCAAGATACTTTAGCTTAACCTTAAGCACTGCTGCTTGAATTGAATCCAACCTAGAGTTGACACCAATAACGTCATGAAAATATCTTTTCTTTTGCCCGTGGTTAGCAATCATTCTAATCTTCTCTGCTAGATCATCACTATTTGTAAAAATCGCTCCACCATCTCCATAGCACCCCAAGTTTTTAGAAGGAAAAAATGACGTAGTACCAATATCACCTATGGTACCAGCTTTCTTAGATGTATTATCCTTAAACGTATAATCCGCTCCAATAGCCTGAGCCGTATCTTCAATAACAGCTATATTGCGTTTTTTTGCGATCGCCATTATCTCCTCCATGTTGGAACATTGACCATATAGATGAACAGGTATAATCGCCTTGGTTTTTTCGTTAATCAAAGTCTCGAGCTTAGATGGGTCTATTGTGAATGTATCCTCATCGACATCGACAAAAACAGTCCTCAAACCAAGAACCGCTGCCACTTCAGAAGTAGCAATATATGTAAAGCTTGGTGTAATCACCTCGTCTCCTGGAGATAAATCTAGACTCATTAATGCAATTTGAAGCGCATCAGTTCCGTTTGCACATGGAATTACATGCTTAACCCCTAAGTAACGCTCTAAATCTGCTTGAAACTCCTTTACTGCTGGACCGTTGATATATGCACAAGACCTTACAACTTCAAGTACCGCCTCATCAATTTCTGACTGAATTTTTAGGTATTGATTTTTAAGATCTACGACTTGTATTGTATTCATATTTTGATATTGCACGCGAAGATAGTCAATTATTGCATGAATTGGACTAAATTATTCGTTTCACCAACACACAAATATTAATACAAAGCTTTGTATATTTGGAGTGTTTAGAATGAGAAACTTCATTTTCATATTTGCAGTTATTTTTTGGTGTTCCGATCTCAATGCGCAACAGAGTATCCGTGATTCATCCATTGCAGCCAATATTTTAGATTTCACCTACGGTCACTATTTACCCTCAGGAGATATGTCTGATCGATTTTACGACAATAGCGCTCTTGGTATTTCATTTACCAGAAAATTTGAGAGTAACTTTTTTTTAACACTGAATTATTCGTTTCTATTTAGAGATAAGGTCAAGGAAGACTCAATATTCAATCCAATATCTACGGAAAGCGGTTTTCTCATCGATGGAAATGGCCAGTTCGCTGAATATTTCTTGTATCAAAGAGGTTTCAAATGGGATATTAGTTTTGGAAAACTCTTCCCTTTTGGTCCAAATCCCAACTCAGGCTTCTTCGCTTCAGCTGGAATAGGTCTGCTTCAACATAAAATCAAAATACAACACATAGCCAATACAGCCCCACAAATCATCGGGGAATATCAAAAAGGATATGATCGGCTCAGTAACGGACTTATGCTAAGCCAATTTTTAGGCTACAGGTTATTATCTAATAACCGCCTAATCAATATTGTTACAGGTTTTGAGTTTAACCAGGCCTTCACGAAAAACCGCAGGGATTTCAATTTTGATGAGATGAAGAAAGACGATAAGCAAAGGGTAGACCTTCTTTCCGGTTTTCGATTTGGCATCTCATTACCACTCTATAAAAAAGTACCGAAAGACTTCTATTTCTATTGATGCGTTTTCTTTATAACCTTGGTATTCAGCTTTATGGCTTAGGGATAGTATTGGCATCGATTTTCAACCAAAAAGCTCGGCTATGGGTAAAAGGACGAAAGAACTTTTTCAATCAACTTGAAAACCAAACTTTTAAGGGGAATTGGATTTGGTTTCATTGCGCTTCTCTTGGGGAATTTGAACAAGGGAGACCCGTAATAGAAGAGATTAAAATTCAAAGACCGGAATTATCGGTTTTATTGACCTTTTTTTCTCCTTCGGGTTATGAAATTCGGAAAAATTACAAACATGCAGACTGCATATTGTATCTCCCTTTAGATACTAAAAACAACGCAAAACAGTTTATCAAAAAAATCAATCCAAAACTTGCCGTTTTTATCAAGTATGAGTTTTGGCACAATTATATTAACGCGCTCCACACAAATAAAATTCCAATCATTTCGATTTCGGCCATTTTTCGTCAAAATCAGCGTTTTTTTAAAAAAAACAGCTCATTTCAGCATGTTTTAAGACAATTTGACCACTTTTTCGTTCAAAATCAATCATCCGCGCAACTACTTTCGACTATTGGCATCAAAAATATCACGATTGCTGGTGACACAAGGTTCGACAGAGTTAAAACCATTACTGAATCTGATTTTATACATTCTAAAATTGAAAGTTTTGTAAATGATGAAAAAATAATTGTACTTGGGAGTTCCTGGCCAAAAGACGAAAAGATTCTTATTGATTACTTGAAGCTGGATCTTGGTTGGAAGTTGATCGTTGCTCCGCATGAAGTTCACGAGAGCAATATCGAGAGGATATCTGATGAACTTAAACAATCAAATTTAGTGTTCAACAAATTGAGTGACTCTACCATTGATGCTCAGGCCCAAGTATTAATCATTGACTCCATTGGACTATTATCAAAAATATACAAATACGGAACCGTAACCCATGTTGGAGGCGGATTTAACTCGGGAATTCACAATATTTTGGAACCCTTGACATGGGGGAAACCTGTTTCTTTTGGTCCAAAATGGCAAAACTTTCAGGAAGCTCATGATGCAATAGAAAAAGGGTTTGGCGCTGCTGTTGAGAATACTCAGGAATTAAAAGATTTACATACCAGATGGCTTCAAAGCACCACTGCAAAGGTTGGACAAAATGCTAAAACATATATTGATCAAAATGCAGGAGCTACAGAAACTATAATTAAGTATATAAATGTGAAACTATGAGAATTACTTACAACGCACCTGTGACGCTTACCTTTTCTTTGCTATGCATCATTGTGTTATTAGCAGATAAGGCATCTGGCGGAAGCATCAATACACTTTTCACAACCTATCCTCAGTTTAACCCCGTCAATCCATTAGATTATTTTAGGTTATTCTCACACACAATGGGGCATGCTGGTTTTGATCACATTCTTGGAAATCTTGCTTTCATTTTGCTTTTGGGACCAATTCTTGAAGAGCGATACGGTTCAAAACTGCTACTCATCATGATACTCATAACCGCCATCGCAACCGCTGTAATTAATACCATTTTTTTCAGCAATGGCATACTAGGCGCTAGCGGGATCGTCTTTCTGTTCATTATACTCTCTTCTTTTGTGAATGTTCGAGAAAACGAAATCCCACTAACTTTTATCGCCATAGTCTTATTGTATTTAGGAAAGGAATTATACAACAGCTTTTTTGCTGACAACATATCTCAATTTGGACATATCATGGGAGGCTTATGCGGGAGTGTTTTTGGTTTTATTTTTAATAAAAGATAGCTTAGGTCTTTAATCCGTTGTTCGTTTCATTTTTTTTCACGTAATTGTATTATTCAACCATTGCCTTACATGAAAGATAAAAACCGAATTTCCATTGAAATTTTGGCCATAACAGTTTTGGTTCTGATCATGATCTTTGCAATTTGGACGACCAACTGACAAGAAAAAAAGCCCAGACTTTTGTCTGAGCTTCCCATCTATAATCTAGCTGATATTATTCCTTAGGTTCTGTTTTCTTTCCCAACAAAGTCATGCTGTCTGCCACAACTTCTGAAATAAACTGAATCTTACCCGTATCGTCTGTGTATGACCTATGCACCAGCTTTCCCTCTAACGCTACCTCTTTGCCTTTGTGAGTAAATTTTTCGATGAATTCAGCCATCTTTCCGAAAGCGACCACTCGATGCCATTCAGTATTCTTAAATGGTTTACCCTTTTCATCAGAGAGAAATTCATCTGTTGCCATACTTAAGAGAGCATATTTCCTTCCATTTTCCAACATTTTGACTTTGGGATCAGCACCTAAATTCCCGATTAATTGCACATTGTTTCTAAGTGATTTCATAGTATTTGATTTAATTGATTAGTCATTTATTTGTTTTTTACCCAACATTACCAGCTCATTGGCTATAATCTCAGTTGTATAGCGCGTTATTCCTTCACTGTCCTCATAAGATCGGTGCACTAACTTACCTTCCAAGGCTAACTCTTTACCCTTGGCCATGTATTGTTCTATTATCTCTGCCAATTTTCCAAAAGCAACCACTCGATGCCATTGTGTATTTTGCACCGTTTGACCGTGTGCATTTTTAAAGGCATCACTTGTAGCTACGCTAAGTCTAGCTACTTTTTTACCACTTTCAAGGACTTTGATTTCAGGATCTTTACCTAGATTTCCAATAAGCTGTACGCTGTTTCTTAAATTACTCATGTGTATTCGTTTAAAATTTGATTAATAATGATTTCATAAAGCGATCGATCGAATTGTTTGGCAAAGTAATGAAGCGTAAATGCGACTAGTCGGTTGATAGTCGTTTACTTTCGACTAAATTCATTTGTTGTCATTTGTTGTCGGATAGATAACTGATCTAGAGTTGTTTGCGAGAATACTCCTTTTCAAACTTTATCCGAATTATATGCACCATCGATGTAATGGATTATCCTTTATTAAATATGCACAGAGTTTTAAGGAAGAAAATGGTTATAATTTTTTAGTGCTTTCACCATCAACTTTCCAATAAATAGGTTTAACCAAAACACCAGGAATTAACTATTTTTGGAGTAGTTTCTTATCATGAATTTTCATTATAACTACTCAGTATTACAAAAACATCTTTCCCAGCAAGCCTATGATTTTATATTGCCTTACTTAAAAGAATACAATGTAGGCATCCGAGTTTGTAAACCAAGAAAAACTAAATTGGCAGATTACAGACCAAAATTTCAAGACTTAGGACATAGGGTGAGCATTAACAATGATCTTAACCCTTATTATTTTGCAATTACAATGATTCATGAGGTGGCCCATTTATTGACCTGGGAAAAACATCAAAATAGAGTCCTGCCTCATGGTAACGAATGGAAGCAGGAATACAAGAAACTTATGAACGCTTTTCTTCAAGTTATCGATTGGCCTGAAAACCTTCTCAAAACCCTGGAAAATCACCTTAAAAGAGTAAACGCATCAACTTGTGTTGACCCTCAGTTGTTCAAAACTTTGAACGATTTAGGAAATTCAAAAACAAACTTAAAATACCTAGATTCTCTGCCTTTTCAGGCGATTTTCGATTTTAACGGAAGGGTCTTCGAGAAAGGTAAAAAGCTGAGAACCAGATACAAATGTAGAGAACTCAGATCAAACAAGAATTACTTAATCAGTGGCATCGCTCAAGTTGATATTGTTGATAAATAAATTTTCAACAGGTCATTTGAATAGTCATCATCCATTACATTTGACATACTGTTCAACCTATAATTTATATTGTCAATGGAAGGTACGTTTATCGAGTCTGCCCCTATGCTAAAAGTTTCTGAAATGGCTGAGAACCTAATTGGTTCAGAGATTCTTAAAATCGCAGCTGAGATTAATAAAAAAATTGAAGAAGGTGAAAAAGTCTACAACTTCACAGTTGGAGATTTTGACCCAACGCTTTTCCAAATCCCCGAGATACTTAAAAACGAAATTGCACAGGCATATTTAAGCGACCAAACCAATTACCCTCCGGCAAATGGCCTGCTTGAGCTTAGAGAGGCAATTTCACGATATTTACACACCAGATTGGGCTTAGAATACAATGAAGATCAAATTCTGATTTCAAGCGGAGCTAGACCTCTGATATACTCCATTTTCAAAGCAGTATTAGACCCAAATGACAAGGTGATTATTCCTGTTCCATCATGGAATAATAATCATTACGCCCACTTAAATTACGGCAGCCCTGTTTTTATTGAAACTGACCCAGAGGATAATTTTTTACCTACAGCTGAAAAGCTGAAGTCACATATTCAAGATGCCAAAATGATAACGCTTTGCTCTCCTTTAAATCCCACAGGCACTATTTTTGACAGGGTACAACTCACGAAAATCTGTGAGATGGTAATTGAGGAAAACAAAAAAAGAGGGGAGTACAAAAAGCCAATTTACATGCTTTTCGATCAGGTTTATTGGAACTTGATCTACGGAAGTAATATTCATATGGATCCCGTATCCCTCATTCCTGAAATGAAGAACTATACGATTTTTGTAGACGGGATTTCAAAGTCATTTGCCGCTACTGGTGTTCGAGTTGGATGGGGTTTTGGCCCTTTGAAAGTTATTCAAAAGATGAAAGCTATACTTGGTCATATTGGTGCTTGGGCGCCAAAACCAGAGCAAACTGGACTAGCCAAATTTTTCAAATATGATGATCAAATTGATGCTTATTTGAACAATTTCAAAAACCAAATTCATGAAAGGTTAATGACATTCCATAATGGATTTCAAGATCTTAAAGAAGAAGGCTTTAAGGTTGATGCCATATTCCCACAATCATCAATTTATTTGACAGTTCAGTTAAATCTTATTGGTATGAAAACTCCAAATGGTGATCGCATTAGTAATGCCACTGATATCAGTCGCTATTTATTGAAGGAAGGTAGTATTGGAATAGTGCCTTTCTATGCGTTTGGCGCTTCTAAAAACTCAACATGGTTTAGGATCTCCGTTGGAACTTGTAAGCTAAATGATATTGAAGGTTTCTTTTCAAACTTGAAAGAAGCGATTAGAAAATTATCCTGATATGTCAGATATTTTCTGTGTCATCATGGCGGGGGGTGTAGGCTCAAGGTTTTGGCCTATGAGTAAAACATCCAGACCCAAACAATTTCTAGATGTTCTTGGCACAGGTGAAACACTAATTCAACATACTTATCGAAGGTTTTCGCAAATCTGCCCAGATGAAAATTTTTATGTCGTAACCAACGAATTGTATGCTGACTTGGTCAAGGAACAATTGCCATTCTTGTCAGATCATCAAATATTGTGTGAACCAGCGAGAAGAAATACTGCGCCATGCATTGCATATGCAAATGCAAAGATTGAAAACAAGAATCCCAACGCAAAAATTATCGTTACACCAGCCGATCATTTGGTAACGAAGCAGGAAGACTTTGTTCAATGTATTAACGAAGCTTTGAAACAAGCATCTGAAGAAGATGCCTTAGTTACATTAGGCATTAAACCTTCGAGACCAGACACAGGTTATGGCTACATTCAATTCATGGATGGAGACGATCAAGTTAGAAAAGTAAAGACTTTCACTGAGAAACCTAATTTAGAAATAGCCAATAAATTTATTGAAAGTGGTGATTTTTATTGGAACTCTGGTATATTCATTTGGAGTTTAAAAAGCATTAATGCAGCTTTTGAAAAACATTTGACAGATGTTAAGGAGCTATTTGATGAGGGCAAAAGCCATTACAATACAGATACTGAAAAAACCTTTATCAATGATATTTACTTTAAA
Source organism: Flavobacteriales bacterium (assembly GCA_022763165.1). Classification (GTDB taxonomy): domain Bacteria; phylum Bacteroidota; class Bacteroidia; order Flavobacteriales_G; family JALEGO01; genus JALEGO01. Next base: position 13,999 of record JALEGO010000253.1, on the reverse strand, counting down.
TGTCAAGATATTTCCATTGACTACGGAATCATGGAAAAGGCTGAAAAGGTTTTCGTGGTTTTATCAGATTTCGGATGGTCAGATTTAGGCACATGGGGATCTTTATACACCCACTTGGATCATGATCAACAAGGGAACACAAATCTTGGGAATAACATGCTCTATGATACAAGTGGCAGCATCATACAAAACTATGAGGAAAAACTAATCGTGGCACAAGGGTTAAACGATTACATAGTTATCAATACAAAAGACGCCTTAATGATCTGCAAAAAGGATGATGAGCAGAAAATCAAACAATTTGTCAGCGACTTAAAGAATATTGATCCTTCCAAAATTTAACTTTAGCTGACTGATAATTAACCTTTTAACTTTATGGGGGTACTTTTGTATACCCCTCTAAAATTTTCCTTGACAGTTTTGCTGGCTATATTTACACCATCAATATCAACGAACAATCAATAACCTCGAAAACGTTGTAATTGAAAGACTGAGAGTCGATGCTTACGCATCATGGTTAATTAGGTTTATACAGGCGACACCACGTGTCGCCTGACCTTTTTTTAATACATTAGCTAGGGATTCAAAATTAACTTTCCAACTGTCTTTCCTGATTCCAAATCCTGGTGTGCCTGAATCACATTTTCTAGAGGGTAGCTTTTCGTAACTGGCGGGCTTATCTTCCCTTCTTCTATCCAATTTAACAGACCTGAAATACTTTCCTCTAGAATATCTTGTCTCTCAAATAAGAAACTCACGTTAAAACAGATAATACTTTTATTCGCTGTAACCATATCCAGAGGATTGAATCTTGGTACTTTGAAATAAGTTAAGGCTAATTTTAACCAATTGGTACGTTTCGAAGATTTTTGAAACATCGAATGGAATCCATATGAGACCAGTTTTCCAACGGGTTTGAGATGTTTATAGCCATCTCCTAAGGTTGATGGTCCATTTCCATCAAAAATTGCGTCATATCCAGCAGGACTATATTGAGCAGCCTTTTCCCAAATCTGCTCTACATTCTTATTGATAACATGATTTGCACCGGCATCTTTTGCTACTTGAACTTTGTGATCGCCTCCAACAACACCAATCGTGTTACATTCATGGATTTTCAATAATTGAAGTAAAGCCGTACCCATACCTCCAGCTGCTGAATGAACCAATACATCGGAACCTTTTCTAAGAACAAAGTTCTGAAATAAGGCATGATAGGCTGTCATGAACACTGCGGGAAACCCGGCTGCCTCGTCAAAGCTAAATGCAGCTGGCTTAGGAAAAATCAAGCTTTCTTCAAGACAAATCTCTTCTGTATATCCCCCAAATCTAGTAATAGCGAAGACTTCGTCTCCTACTTTAAATTTCTTACAGTCTTTTCCAACCTCTGAAATGACACCAGAAACTTCAAATCCAGGTGTTATTGGCCAGCCAACATATTCTTTTGCTGAAGCATAAAGTCCTTGCCTGATGATAGTGTCAGCATAATTGATTCCAATAGCTTTTACTTTAATTTTACACTCCCCGTCAGTGATTGTAGGTGATGCTACATCCTCTACTTTAATCTGATCATGGCTCCCAGCTTTGTATATCACCACCTTTTTCATTTTTCAAAAGTAATACTAATCTTTACTAGGTATTCTTTAGATGGTAAACTGTTTGCTGAAAAATGAACAATACAGACTTCGTCTGTTTATTCAAAATTGTCAAATTTAGTTGTTCAAAAATATCCTCCCATTGAGCCTCACTTCTGTTTTGATATGTCATTTTAGAAAAGCCTAGGTTCACAATGGTATCAACAAATTGCGTTAGAATTTTAAGAAAGAAGTTTCGATATGTATCTTCTATGATTATTATCCTCCCTCCTACACGGATTGATTCTCGAAGTGTTTCTATAGGATCACTAGTATGGTGTAAAACAGTTAAAAGAAGTACAACATCAAAGGAACTGTCCCTGAATGGAATTGTTTCACCATCATATATCATAGGTTGGATATTTGGCACGATACTTTGATTTTTGATATCCAATGGTTGAAGCTGATAATTGCGGTTAATTAATTCATTAGCAATAGTGCAATTACCGCAACCCAAATCGAGAATATTATCCTTTTCATTTAAAAAGTGGTCGAAGCAATTCATTTTAGCAAGGATCCAAGATCTCCCGTATTTTGAATAAAGATTTTTGATGAATCCCCACTTTTGTATCGCTTTCAGTATCATTCTTATTTAGTAAGGCCATTTTTTAAAAAAAATCCACATTTGGAACTGAGATTCGTTACAAAAACAAAAGTCTTGGTTATTTTTGGTTAAAACATTGAGCCATGGCAATCTGGGACAAATTGAGAAACGAGTTTATTGATATAATTGATTGGACTGATGACAGTAGTGATACTATTGTTTACAAATTCGAGCGATATCAGAATGAAATTAAGTATGGCGCTCAATTGACTGTTAGAGAAGGTCAAGTAGCAGCCTTAGTCAATGAAGGACAACTTACTGATATTTTTGAGCCGGGTTTACATAAATTAATTACTTCGAATATGCCGATACTGACAACCTTAAAAGGTTGGAAGTATGGTTTCGACAGCCCCTTTAAAGTTGATGTATACTTTATCAACACTAAGTTATTTACGGATCAAAAATGGGGAACGCCAACTCCCATAACGCTGAATGACCCAAGATTTGGGATGTTTGAAATCGGAGCATATGGAAATTATGTATTTAAAGTTGCCGATCCAGAGAAATTCTTAAAAGATATATTTGGTACGAATAGCCACTTCACAACTGAAAACATTGTGGGTCAACTAAAAGGCGATGTGCAAAGAGGGTTCTCTGATCTTATCGGAGAAAGCGAGATCCCAGTTGAAAAATTTGCTGGAAATCTAGACGAATTGTCTGGTATCGCTCATGAAAAACTAAAGGAAGATTTTGATTTTTATGGCATTGAACTAGTCAAATTTAATATTCAAAGCATTTCAATGCCTGATGAGATTAAAAAGGAAATCTTTGAACTTTCTAGATTGGGCAAAATCGACATGCAAAGCTATACCCAATACAAAACAGCCAAGTCTATTGAAAAAGCAGCGGAAAATCCAGGTGGTACAGCAGCAGCTGGCGTTGGAATGGGCATGGGATTTGGAATGGCCAATCAAATGGCTCAAGGAATGAACAATGCAAATCAAAACAACTCTAATAACACTCAATCTACTCCACCTCCCCTTCCACAAGAAACTCAGTATTATTTAGCAATTGAAGGCAAACAAGAAGGCCCATTTAACAAATCACAGCTGCAGGGTTTTATTTCTAAAGGTTTATTATTACCTACTACCTTGACATGGACAACTGGTATGGAAAACTGGGAAGAAGCATCTTCTATTGATGAAGTTAACGCCTTATTCGGATCTGTGCCGCCACCATTGCCTAGCTAATGCAACCTGGTTCAGAAAAACAAAATCTTGAAAACAAAATTCCCTGCGTAAATTGTGGGGCTGAATTAAGGTATTTACCCGGAACTTCAGTACTGAAGTGTGACTATTGTGGCACTCAAAATGAAATTATTCAAGAGGATACAGAAATAATTGAGAACGACTACCTAGAAGCATTGTCAAAATTAGAAGATGTTTCGCAAAAAGCCTTTGAGGATTTTGTTGTATGCCATTCTTGTAACGGTCAGACACAGTTTGATCCAGAAGTCATTACAAATGAGTGTTCCTTTTGCGGTGCTTCCTTGTCGATTGACGATCAAATTACTTTGGAAGAATTCAGACCAAAGTACCTTTTACCTTTTAATATCGATAATCAGGGCGCTAAAAGAAGTTTTAAGGATTGGATATCTGGGAAATTTTGGGCACCAAATACACTGAGAAAGTACGCCAAATCAAATAAAATAAGGGGTATTTATATTCCGTATTGGACTTATGATGCTCAGACTTATACCACATACACAGGACAGAGAGGTGAACATTATTATGACACAGAAAGATATACAGCCTTTGAAAATGGTAAATCCGTCAGAAAAACTAGACGGGTGCAAAAAACGCGCTGGTATCCTGCTTCTGGCTCAATCGACCAATTTTTTGATGACGTACTGGTTCGAGCAAGTTTCACCATCCCTCCAGAGCTAGGTGGAAAACGCGAAAGTTGGGATATTCAGCATTTGGTACCATATGACATTAAATATCTCAAAGGTTTCATTGCTGAAAGAAGCCAACTACCTTTAAAAGATGGCTTTGAACAGGCCAAAAGAATCATGAATAACGCGATACGTTCAGCGATTCGAAGAGATATTGGGGGTGATGAACAGAGAATCCACTCTATGAGCTCTGATTATTCAGAATTGATGTTTAAACAAGTTCTATTGCCTATTTGGCTTTCTACCTACAAATTCAATGAAAAAATCTACCATTTTTATGTCAATGGGAGATCCGGACATGTCCAAGGAACATATCCAGTTGATAAGGTTAAAGTTATTATAGCCATTGTGTTAGGACTGCTTCTTATCGCAGCTATAGTATTTGGAACGATGTTATACCAAGGAAAAATCTAGAACAATAGACAATTCGAATTAGAAAGCTATTTCTTGATGAAGGAGCCGGTAACACAGCCTGTAGAGCATATTTTAACCAAATATACTCCCACTTTCAAATCTTCAATAGACATCTTCTTGGTATCAGAACTTAGATTTTCCGTTCGAATAGTTCTTCCAAACATATCATATAGATACATTATACTATTCTGACTAGATGTCCTCAACCAAATCTCGTTTGAGGCCGGGTTAGGAAACAAAAACAAATTCAATGATTCTGAATTAAAATCAGATATATTCACGTTCCCTTGCAACTGAATTGTATCTGATGTGGAACAGCCATTTAAATCAGTGACCATGACAATGTACTCACCTTTTTGATTGATAAGACGAAGGTCTTCACCAATATTACCCGTATTCCACAAAAAATTATACGGAGCAGTTCCTCCGTTAACAGTAACATCAATATTCCCCACCTGCTCGCTATCAATACTTAAAGTGATTGACAAAGGCAATGGATCAGCTAAAGTAATTGAATTACTGACGGAGCAACTATTGATGTCAGATATGGTAAAAGCGTAATTGCCGGCAGCCAGATTTGCTATATAATTACTGTCAGCCGTGTTATTCCAAAGCAAACTTAGTACTCCACTTCCTCCGCTATACCCTATGGATACCAAACCATTTGAATCTCCTGGACAGCTTGGAAGCTCGATATTGATTGTATCCCATGAAATTACCGAAGGTTCGTTGATCCATGTTTCTAAAAAAGAAGTACAGTTATTTGCGTCCATGACCGTAACCACATAATTTCCTGTGCCAAGCGAAGAAATATCTTCTGTCGTCTGAGAAGAGCTCCAGTTAAAGTCAAATGGCCCTACACCTCCAGAATCGATGGACAAATCGATGCTCCCTGTAGCATCTCCATTACATAATACATTCGTTTTAGAAGCACTTAAAAATGCGGCTCCTGAATCTGCCACCATGAAATCAACAGTATTTGAACACGCACCATGCGTTATGGTTACATTGTAAACTCCTGAACCGACAGACCCTGTGCTATCAGAAGTACTGCCATTAGACCAGGAATAAGCATAATTTCCTAGCCCCCCTGATACATTTAACCAAACTCCTCCATTGCCAGAGTTACAACTCGAGTGTATCGTGGAATCTAAAATATTCAGAGGAAGTACTCCTGTAATTTGAAAGCTATCTGACCAATTACATTGTAATCCATCCGTTATTGTGACAACGTGATAACCTGGATGCAAACCTGAAACTTGGTTTCCATATATTGCTTGCCCGTCAACATTCCATGCATATGTGAATGGTAGCCTATTACCCGAAGCTTTGACTTCTAATGCTCCATCATCACCACATACCGAAGCTGTATTGATAAGCTCAGTAACCTGAACACTATCCTGTATTTGCAAGTCAATATCAATGATGGCCAATGAGCAACCTGATCCTTCGGTCACTGTAACATCATAAATACCACTATTCAAATTACTTTGATTTTGATCTGTAGATCCATTACTCCACAAGTAAGTGATGGGAGCTTGTCCTCCGGAAATCATAAGATCAATTTTTCCATCCTGGTCATCTGAGCAAATCGGTTTTTCCAAATTAGAAACTTTTACGTTCAATCCGACACAGTCATCTTTGAGCATTAACCTTATCATTGGATTACGATCAATTGTTTGCCACACACCTGCTCCACTGCAATCAGAGTATGAACGATAATAACTAAGCCCTTTTTGTTTACCAGAATAATCAACAAAAAGTAATCCTGCTGTTGAGGGAAACCCAATAGCTGCAACGTAACGCTCACCTGCACTTATCGCCATTGGATTTGTAAAATTAATCGTCACCCAACCATTATCAATATCGGTTTGAGTAAGTGTATAATCAGTCGATTGTGTCAACGAATCCAATCCTCCAGATCCATTAATTCGAAAGAATTTGGAATACAATGTAGTTCCTACTGATGTACCATTTCCGATATGAAATTTGACACCATCTACAAAACCAGATTGTACAATCTCAAAACTGTTTCCCGTTTCATATTTGCAGCCTAATCCTGATCCAATTTTCCCTTCAGGTAGATCTTTATCCAAAGCAAATTCCAAATGTGTAATCTCAAACTCTTTCTGAGCAGTTTGCGTGTTGGAGTTATTAGAGAAATTTAATTGATACAAAGCGTTACCCAATAAACCAGAGTTAAAGAATAAGGAGTCAGATCCTAAGGAAGCAATAGTTTTTTCTGCTAGGCTGGTTTGTGAATTTATAGAAAGAAGACCTTTGACTTGATCGTTATTAGGACCCTGGTTTAACATGAAGATGTAGGGTTTGTAGAGATCGGGACTAAACTGTATGAGCGGTATTTTGCTGTATTCCGCTTTTCCATTAGATAGCCAACCCTGATTTAAAGGGATGAAACCATTCGTAAGTGAGTCTACCTTAATGTTATCTATTGCAAAGCCAGTTGCCCATCCGCCTTGATCGGTCCAACCAAATCTAAACTTTACATTTTGATTCCAGGCACTGTTTATATCGACTATGATATGCTGCCAACTTTCATCTGCATCAAGAATAGCAAGCGTATCCCAATTACCTCCATTGACACTCATGTGAACACTTGCCTCTCCACCAAACCTGGCATCGTGCCAGTAATCAAAGCTCAGATATACGTTGTTGTATCCGCTTAGATCTATGGAAGGGGTTTCTATGAGTTCTTGAGATGCATCACAATTGCATAGATCATCATTTGTGATTAAGAATTGACCACTGGGGTCTATATTCCAAGATCCTGAATTCACTGTGGCAGCAGTCTGCATCGTGTATCCACCATTAGGACTTAATGAATTACTGACCCAACCACTTGGCAAATTTGTAGATAAATAATCATCAAAAGTTTCGCAAAACACTCCACCTCCCTGTGTTTTTAGGAAACCGCTTGAAGAGCTTTTGGGATAAGGGTGTATTTCAGACCGCAGCTGTGCGGCAGCCAAAGTTGTCAAACCAGTGAAGGCTATTAGCACCAAAAAGTTCTTCATTTTGCAGGAATTTATATTGTTACAGGTTCTTGCTCGTAATCTTCAATTGCGGGACAAGTGCAAATCAGATTCCTGTCACCATAGGCATTGTCAACCCTTTTCACTGGGACCCAATATTTGTTTTCTTTGATCCAATCTAATGGGAAAGCCGCCTCTTCCCTAGAATATTGATGTTCCCATTTGTCGCTACAAACTTCTAAAGCCGTGTGAGGAGCATTCTTTAGGGGGTTATCATCAACATCCCAAGTTCCATCCTGTATTCTTTGTATTTCAGAATGTATGTTTAAGAGTGCATCACAAAACCGATCAAGCTCATCCTTGGACTCACTCTCGGTAGGTTCAATCATTAGTGTTCCTGCTACTGGGAACGAAACTGTCGGAGCATGAAAACCATAATCTATGAGTCTTTTAGCTATGTCTTCAACCTCAACACCAGCGCTTTTTTTGAAGGATCTGCAATCAACAATCATTTCATGCGCTACAGTGTTATTGTTTCCTTTATACAAGATCTCAAATTTTTCCTCCAACCGGGTTTTCATGTAATTCGCATTCAATATTGCAATTTCCGTACTCTTCTTCAAACCTTCTTTGCCTAGCATTTTACAATATCCGTAAGAGATCAACAAAATCAAAGCACTGCCCCAAGGAGCTCCCGAAACTGCCGGATTCGATTTACCATTCGAGGAATTTATAACAGTATGTCCAGGAAGAAAAGGTGCCAAATGCTTTGCAACCCCAATCGGCCCGACACCAGGACCTCCTCCACCATGTGGAATAGCAAATGTCTTGTGTAAGTTCAGATGACATACATCAGCCCCGATTGTATATGGGTTTGTCAAACCAACTTGTGCGTTCATATTCGCCCCGTCCATGTATACCTGCCCCCCGTTGCTATGAATGATACTCGTTACCTCCTGTATTGATTCTTCGAAAACACCATGTGTTGAGGGATATGTCACCATCAATGCAGCTAAATTTTCTTGATGTGTTTCGGCCTTTTCTCTCAAATCATTAACATCAATATTCCCAGATTCATCACACTTCACAACAACAACCTTCATTCCAGCCATAACAGCACTAGCAGGGTTTGTTCCATGAGCAGATTGTGGTATTAAAGCGATGTTTCTATGCTCTTGGCCATTTGCTTTAAAATAATCTCTAATTACCATCAATCCAGCGTATTCGCCTTGGGCACCAGAATTTGGCTGGAAAGACATTGCATCAAAGCCGGTCACTTCACACAACATGGCCTCTAGGCTATTAATCATTTCGATATAACCTTGGTTTTGATCTACAGGTGCGAATGGATGTATATCTGAAAATTTGGGATTCGTTATTGGGTAAAGTTGAGAAGCCGCATTCAGTTTCATCGTGCATGAGCCCAAAGAAATCATAGAACGAGTCAGTGAGATATCCTTATTCTCAAGACTTTTGAGATATCTCATCAATTTCGTTTCTGTATGGTATGAATGAAATACATTGTGGGTTAGAATATCTGAATGTCTTATTTCACCTAGGCACAAGTCATTTACCTTTGATAACGCTGCGTTCCCTTCATTACTCAATATGGAGATAAGTTGTGTTAACTGATCGATAGTAGTTGTTTCATCAACACTAATTCCAATTTCACCTGAATCAAAATACCTGACATTTATTCGTTGCGACACCAGTTTATTTTTGAGCTTGTCTTGCGAGATTGTCGTTGGTAACTTAAGACGTAATGTATCAAAAAACAATTCATTCTGATTGATGTAACCGAGACTTTCAGCAGCCTTGGCTAAATTTGAAGCCTTATAGTGAATTTCATAAGCTATCTTCTTCAATCCTTCAGGACCGTGATAAACAGCATAATTACTTGCTATAATAGCTAGTAAAGCTTGAGCGGTACAAATGTTCGAGGTAGCTCGATCCCTTTTGATGTGTTGTTCTCTTGTCTGAAGAGCCATCCTCAGACCTTGATTCCCAAATTTATCTTGTGAAACACCGATAATCCTACCAGGAATGAACCTTTTGTTTTCTTCTAAGGTGGCAAAATAACCTGCATGTGGTCCACCAAAACCCATTGGGACACCAAACCTCTGTGTACTTCCAACAACAACATCAGCTCCCCATTCCCCTGGAGGAGTCAAAAGCACTAAACTCATGATATCTGCTGCAACGGCAACTTTAATTCCAAAATTCTTTGCCTGTTCAACAACCGCTTCATAATTATGAATAGCTCCATCCTCCGCTGGATATTGTAACATCATTCCGAAATAGGAATCATCTAAATTTGTATCCAAATGTGAACCTATTTCCAGCTGAATACCCAGTGGGTTTGCTCTTGTCCTTAAAACATCAATGGTTTGAGGATAACACAATTCTGAAACGAAAAACTTATTGACATCATTCTTTTTCAATTCTCTGCTTCTAGAATTGTACAACATGATCATTGCCTCAGCCGCTGCCGTGGATTCATCTAATAGAGAAGCATTGGCTAATGGCATACCTGTTAAATCTGACACCATTGTTTGAAAGTTCAACAAACATTCAAGCCTACCCTGCGAAATCTCCGCTTGATATGGTGTATATGCCGTGTACCATCCTGGGTTTTCGAGAATATTTCTTCTGACAACACTCGGAATAATGGTTCCATAATAGCCCATTCCAATAAAATTGGTGAACTGATCATTTTTATTTCCCAATTCTTCAATATGTCTTAAATATTCGGATTCAGAAAACCCTGACTCTAAATTTAAGTCACTGCCCAACCTAATGTTTTTAGGTATAGTCGCTGAAACCAAATCCTCAACACTTTGGAAACCTATAACTTCCAAAAGCTCTTCCTTCTCTAGGTCCTCAACCCCTATATGTCTGCTACTGAAACTGCCTACTTCCATGATATTTGAAATTCATTGCAAATATAGTGACATGCGACCACATTTTGATCTTTGAATCAATTATTCAATGTCTTTATTAAAAAAATATTCAGAATACGAAGTTTAATTACTTTTGGGTTATGAATGCAAATTTGAAAACTGCCATTTTATTCACCTGGCTATCAACTGTCTCGATTCTTAGTTTATCTCAGGATAAGGTCGCCTTGATGAACGGAAAAGTGTTGGAGGGAAACATTGATAAAGTGAGCAGTGAATTAGTGCTCTTGAAAACAAATAAAAAAGGGAAAGAGAAAACACTAGAATTGAGCAGAGAACGAATTTTTGCATTACAGTATTCTGATGGGACCGAAAAACTCTTATATGAATACGATACATTAAATGGAGATTTCTACACCGCAAATGAAATGCGCTATTACCTTAAAGGACAAAGAGAGGCTTATAATGGTTCAAAGCCAATTATGCATGGTGTGGCAACAGGATTACTTAGTGGAGCAGGAGGTTATGTAATAGGTGATTCATTTCTTTCTCTGGGTGTACCTATTGTTTCCTATGCGATTTTTTTAGGCATCTCGGAGCTTGTCCCGGTTAAAATTGATGTAAAAAAACTAGAGGACAAATCACTACTTAAGCAAGAAGCATTTATTGACGGGTATTCTAGAGTAGCCAAACAAAAAAAATCAAAAAACTCAATTCTTGGGGCTTTTGCGGGAGTAATTGCTGGAGTTTCTTTGAGAGTGGCGCTGGATTAATGTTGTACTTGGAATCGAACTATTAAATTGCTCAAAGCTTTTATATTCTCTAGCTTCTGGATCGCCTTAGGAGCTGCAACCCTGTCGTCTGCCAATTTCATAACTGCTCATAATTCCGCTCCCAGTTTTGCTTTGACGTTCCTAGTTTTTGGGATAACCTTCGTTTCTTACAGTCTGCAAAGGGCTTCAAGTGTTTTTATGAATAAGCAAAGAGGTCCTATAGGAGAATGGACTAAAGACAATTTCAAATTTGTAATTTTTTCAGGCTCGATCATTGCTCTTGGAACATGTTTTGCCTTCTTAAAGGTTTATAATCCATCAATATGGATTCCTGTTCTACCGGCAGTGCTAATATCCGGCTTGTACACCCTTGGCTCAGTACGAGATATTCCCGGGATCAAAATTATACTGATTTCAGTTTCATGGGCACTAGTTTTAGCCTATTTACCACTCCTAGAAGCTAACCCTTCAACTATAGCAAAGAAATTTGCTGAAGAATTCTTTTTCATAGTGGCAATTACCATCCCCTTTGACATTAGAGACCTACCTTTTGATGAAAAAAGCAAGAAAACCATTCCTCAATTGATTGGCGTTTATCAATCTAAGCTTATATCAATATTGTTAATTGTTATATCTAGCTTCATACATCTTTATGAAGATTTCACTATTGGATTCTTGATCTTCTCAATATTATGCATTTTGGTGATTCTAGGAGTAAAGCCAAAAAGAAAGGAATTCTATTACACAGGACTGTTGGATGGGTTTATCTTTCTAAAAGGAATCTTTATTATTTTTTTGACTGATTTTAATCAATAAATCTAGCATAGAGAATTATACGATTCTTTGTACATTTGAATATGCGGTTATTTGCAAGCTTAATGATTATCCTGCTCTGGGGACTCCTTGTAAAGCCTCTTTTACCGTATTTTGAGTACACAATGAACAAGGCTTCAATCGTTGAAAAGCATTGCGAAAATGTGAATACCCCAAATCTTGAATGTGAAGGAAGTTGCTATTTACAAAAGCAATTGAAGAAAGCTTCTAATTATGAAAAAGAGCTTAAAGTGATTCCAGAAGGAATGGAGATTTTCTTTGGAATGTTCTTGGATATCAATGAAATCCAGTGGATCACAATTAAAGAACATTCATTGAGCTCTCAATACTTGGCTTGCTACGATTTTCTATTTGTAAACCAAAATCTAGATCCACCCCAAACGCTAAAACCTTAGTAAGAGATCTACAAATCATTTATCGTTTTATCCTTAAAACAAAATTTTGAATCAATTAAAGCTATTGGTTGCTTTATTAATTCTCATTCTGCAAAATCAAAACATAGAAGCATGTGATTTATGCAGTTGTTATATTGGTACGCAACCCAATTATAATATGAACCAAGTCAGTTTACGCTACAGAATCAGCGGAAGTACTGGATGGCATCAGCATGTGATTAATCACTCCGAAAATGTCTCTCATGAGCATGGTTTGAATTATGGCAGATCCAAGGAAATATTTAACAGTTTTGAACTATTTCTGAGGCACTACATTCAATCCAAATGGCAGGTGATTGTAAACATACCTTTTGCCTCAAACGTTGGATATTCAGGTAATACACGAACGGAATCTGTTATGGGATTAAAAGATCCTGTTGCTCTTGCACGATATCAAGTTTTCGCTTCCATGACAACCGACACCAACTTGATAAAGCATAGACTTTTTGCTGGTTCTGGCCTTAGATTGCCTTTTGGTTCGTATAATTTTATGAAGGATAAGTTTAAGGGGTTAGATCCAACATTCATGCCAGGTGCTGGAGCATTGGGTTTGATGTTGAGCGCTACATACATCATCAATATTAAGAATATTGGATGGCAAACTGACGCACTTTATGCCATAAATTCGAAGAATAGAATTGGCTATCGTTATGCTGACGAATTAAGTTTGACAAGCAATATCAACTATCCAATTGCAGCAACAAATATGAACATTGTGCCCTCCATTGGTGTTTACATGGAGCAATCGAATCAAGACATATGGTATGATAGGACTATACCCAATACTGGTGGTGAAACGTACTTCAGTAATTGGTCTTTGCTCATCAACAAGGACAAATTTTCTGTGAATTTCATCACTCAAATTTTAATTAAAGAAAACCGAAATGGCAGTCAGGGCAATCAAATGAACCGCTTTATGGCTGCTGTTTCCTATAATTTTTAGAAAATGAAAAATACTATTTATATTTTAATGTTAAGCTCAATATTATTTGTGAGCTGTAGAGAAGAAGGTTGTACAGACATTGATGCAATCAATTTTAAAACTGATGCCAAAAAAGATGATGGCTCGTGTGAATATAATGGCACTGTCAAACTGCATTTGCATAATAACGCTGGCAGTAGTGCTTTGAACCTTGGAACAGTTTATACAACATCTTCAGGTGCACGAATTACCTTTACAGATGCTCAATTCTATATTACTGAAGTAAGACTTAAATCTGAAAGTGGTAATGTAGATGCTCCAATGAGTAATCATGTTATCCACAATGGTCAAAGCAGCTATCAACTAGGAGAGTTTTCTCCAGGAAGTTACTCTAACCTGTCTTTCAATATTGGTGTTGACAGTGTTCAAAATCACGCTGACCCTTCAGCGGCAGATGCTCCAGAAGCGCTTTCAGCCAATAATGATAATTTTGAGCACTGGAGCTGGAATACAGGTTATCGATTTGTTGTTTTAGAAGGATTTGTAGACACCACTGCAGGGAATAACGGCACACCTAATGTTGAATTTCAATATCATATT
>JALEGO010000252.1 GCA_022763165.1 Flavobacteriales bacterium | reverse complement strand
AGGAGCTGCACTAGGATAGTTGGCAGAACTTGAACTTACGGTACCAAGACAATCTGATGGATCGCAACTTCCAAGAATATATACATCCAAGTCTCCTGTGAAGTTGGTCAACGTAGCGGTCAAAGAGCCACTATCTGAAATCGTAATTTGATGTACTCTTTCGGGGCCTGTCTCTGTCCAATTATTGCATCCATAGCTCGTCACCTCAGATGAATCATTTGATGCAGGACCGGAGTATGGTACTCCACATTGTAATACAACTGGATTGCTGCAGTCAAGTATTTCGACTGTAGGTTGAGTTACACTGATGGTTTGATAGCACAGGTTATTCGTCTCATCAGCTTCTGTTACATCAGAATTGTCATCCACTGAAGCGATTATAACAGCATTGCCGCTCCAACCTGTTGGTATAGTCATTTGGAATGAATCCACTAGCGTTACTAAAGGAAGATGCTGATTGATTATAAAATCACCTAATACACTGTCTGTAATGTCAATAATAGAATCAGATGAGATGTAAAATGTCACGTGATAATTAGAGGCAGTATCATTTCCATTATTGTGAATATCAAGAAACGCCAAAATCGAATCATTTGTGTTTACTTGAGTAGGTTGAATACTTTGAAAAGTACAACTAAGATCAGGCTGTGCGGGGATTGCACAATCCACTATTAGGTCATAAGCACTATTAGAACCATCATCAGCATCAACAACAATATAATATGTTTGGCCGGCAACAGCGTTAGAAAAAACTGCTTGACTAGAACTTACAGAACCCAGACAGTCTGAAGGATCACAACTTCCAAGAATGTATACATCAAGATCTCCTGTGAAATTAGAAATCGTTGCTGTCAAGGTCCCAGAAAATGAAGGTGTAATGCTATGTACACGCTCAGGTCCCGTTTCAGTCCAATTGTTGCATCCATAAGTAGTTACCTCAGAAGCATAGTTCGCTATAGGGCCTTGATACGTCACCCCACACTGTAGATTTATTGCACTTCCACAATCAAGTATTTCTGATGGTGATTGACTAATGCTGATCAGTTGATAACATTGATTATTGTTTTCATCCGCTTCATTTACAACAGCGTTGTCATCAACTGATGCAATCACGACAGCATTGGTGTTCCATCCAGAGGGAATGGCTAATTCAAATGTGTCTGACAATGTAGTTAAAGGCAGATGCTGGTTGATGAGAAAGTTTCCAATGATGCTATCTGAAATGTCAATTGTGGAGTCTAAAGACAGGTAAAAAGTCAGTTCATAGTTTGTCGCAGTGTCTCCACCAATATTCTGAATCTCTACATGTGCCTCAACCGTATCATTAGAACTCACCGCAGAAGGGTAGAGGTTTTGGAAAACACAAGTCAAATCAGCTTGACCTGGAGCCGAACCTGAACAGGTTACATTGAGATCATAAGCACTTGTGGAGCCATCATCAGCGTCCACAACAATATAATAGGTATTGCCTGCAACCGCATTCGTAAATACGGCTTGACTCGAACTTACCGTACCCAAACAATCCGATGGATCACAACTTCCTAATATGAACACATCAAGATCTCCAGTGAAATTTGAAATTGTGGCGGTCAAGGTTCCAGAAACCAAAGGTGTTATGCTATGAACGCGTTCTGGTCCCGTTTCAGTCCAGTTATTACAACCATATGAGTTTACATCTGAACCAGGGCTCGCCTGAGGACCTGAATAAGTGGTTCCACACTGTAATTGAACAGCATTTGCACAATCCAAAGTGTTTGGAGTTGAACATTGTATGCCGAGATAATTTTGAAGTCCATCGTGATAGGCTCTGGCAAATTCTATTCTCCAATTATTATTTAACAGTTTAACACTGTCGCCCGTATCAACAAAGCCAATTTCACTTAAACAACCGTTCATGGTAAGATTTCTAAGTACTCCAAGATGAAATGGTAAGTAACTATCATCTTCGACTACTCTTCGATCTATCCATTGGCCATAGGCTACCATTTGGTTTTGGATTTCTATTGCATAATTTTCATCATCTATGTCAGGAGGCGCAGCAAGATCACACCAAAAGGTTTCTGTGCCCGAACCCCCGCCAGCATTGCAATGAATACTTAGGAAAATATCTGCATTCCAATTGTTGGCCATAATATATCTCTGAGTAATTGAAACCCAACTTCCGCAACCATTGTTAGGTCGAGTCAGGTGGGTGGTCCAAGCGCAGGTGGTGTCGATCATGTCTTTCAATTTATGACTGACATTATGTGCGGTATTAATTTCAGTTTCGGTTCGCCCATCTCCATTGGAACAGTCACTATTATAGCCGTGACCAGCATCTATAACCACTATCTGAGCTCTACCTGCAAAAGAGGCTAATAGTATAAAAGCTGAAAGGATAGTTGTCTTTAAGTGCATAAACATATGAGTAACTATTTCAGATCTGCAATGATCAAGACTCCAGTCTCTGAATTTGTGTAAGTAATTTGTTTTCCGTTAGGACTTAGTGATGGATACATTTCAAGGACATCCGGTGTATTTGTGAGATTCGTGATTTCATTTGTTTCAACATCAACTATAAAAATGTCTGAGTTCGAAACTCCATGACCGTCTAGTGACTCATCTAAAAAAAACAAGACTTTCTTGCCGTCCGGAAACCAGCTCGTTGCTATTCCATCCGTAAGAGATTTAATCAAACCACTTCCATCAAATGCATAAACCTCCATTTTGCTTCCATTGTGAACCAAGACTCTGTCTTTTGAATGGCAACCGCTTGATTGGTTGTAGTTTTTTTGATTTGGGAGCCGATAGTGCGGCCAGTATTATTGGGATTTACGATCCTGACTATCATGCCCATT
>JALEGO010000251.1 GCA_022763165.1 Flavobacteriales bacterium | reverse complement strand
TCACTTTAGCGGAATTGGATATCGCTCTCAATTTACTGAGGCTATGGCTCTTGAGTTCAGTCTGGGATATAAACATCAACAAGCGAAAATGAAAGAGGATTATTACGACTGGTGGGGCCCATCTTCAGGAACAAATACATACAATATGCAATACAATAGAGTGGAAATGCGAATCGGTCTATTTATTAGATAACCTTGAGCGTGCATGCATAAAAAGCTTTAAAACAAACGGTTCACAATTGACTTGGTGGAAATTTCTTAGGATTGATTCTGCCAAGTCTTTGTTGTAGAGCACTTATCAGGTTTCAAAACTTTTCACTTCAGATGATTTCGTTTTTTTAATACTATCTTGTTTTAAAACTTGAATAGTGCAGAAAGTCGGGAGAATCATTCTTTTAATGCTCGCAGGTGAAACAATTTTCTTATTGCCTTTCGTAGTTGCAAGAGTTTTTCGGCCTACACTATTAGAAGTTTTTCAGATTGACAACCTTCAGCTCGGCACAGCTTTTTCTGTTTATGGCATAGTAGCCACAATATGCTACTTTCCGAGTGGGTTTATTGCGGATCGGTTTAAAACCAAGAATTTAATCGCCTTGGCCTTGATTGCTACGGGAATTGGTGGTTGTTTTTTCGCATCCATTCCAAGTATAATGACCCTAAGATGGATTTATGGATTCTGGGGTATGACCACGATACTTTTATTTTGGTCAGCTTTGATGAAAGCCACTAGAGAATGGGGCTCAGCGTCACGAATAGGCATGTCTTTTGGACTTCTTGACGGGGGGCGTGGTTTGACTGCTGCTTTGACAGGTGTATTAATGGTATTTTGTTTTGAACAATTTCAGGAAGACTGTGAAAATGGCTGCGCTGCATCGGCCTTTTCCAATACACTTTGGATTGCTGTTGTGCTAACATTTTTTGTTGGTGTTCTTTGTTGGATGGGTCTGGTAAAGCAGCACAAGTATGATCTCAAGGATCCCATTCAGGATAAACAGCCTAAAATGAGAATGTCCATGAGGAATCCTTTGATCTGGATTCAGGGATTTATCATTCTTTGTGCCTATTGCTGCTATAAGGGAACCGATGACTTTTCACTTTATGCCTATGAAGTCTTGAAACTTGATGAGGTACAATCTGCCAAAATAGGTGCACTAACGCTTTGGTTAAGACCAATAGGAGCAATTTTAATAGGTTATTTAGCTGACAGGACCAAGGCATCAACTATGACCATATTGAGTTTTAGTCTTATTGGTCTCGGAAGTATCGTTTTGAGTCAGAAAATGCTCATTTCCGGAACTATTGGAATATTTTTCACTGTGTTGGGTACTACAGCCTTAGGAATTTATGCACTTAGAGGTTTATATTTTGCTATAATGGGAGAGGGGAAAGTACCTTTAAACTATACGGGGAGAGTTGTAGGGCTAATATCGGTGATTGGATACCTACCAGATATCTTTTTTTCGCCTATCATGGGAGCTATTCTTGACGCAAATCCAGGAGAGCAAGGTCACTTTAATTTATTCAGGTTGATCATTCTAATCTCACTGCTAGGAATTCTGGCTACCCTCATTTTTAGGAAAACAACCAAGGTCCAAGCTCATCTATCTTGATTCATGTTCAAATGCTTTCTCGATCAATTCAAACTTTTTTTGGATGTCGTCACCAACTGTTTTTACTGCTGAACGAGTCAATAGAAAATAAACCAACCATAAAATTGATAGGCTGATAATAGAAATTCCTCCTATGAATAATATTTGTTCAAAGGGAACAGGTAGTATGACAAAAGTGAGTATATGAACAAGTGACACCAATAGAATTAATATGACGATTAGTCTACTGAATCCATTGCATTCAAAATCAACGATAGTGCCATGTTTAGATGATTGTATATTTCCTCTCGTAAGAATATAATATTGAAAGAGTTCAAAGGCTTTCCTCTTTCTTCTGATTTTGAAAGAATGTTCATCAAAATGACCCCTGTATGGTTGTTTGTGATTTTTAAAAGCTTCAAATGGGTCTGCCAAAAGAGAGTAGCTTCCTTTTTCAATAAATTTAGGGAGGTATTGATATACTACTTTTGGATCAATAGACAAAGCAAGCTCACGTTGGTTGAGCAAGCCAAGTCTTTTGTTCATATTTTTGGTTAAGCTCAATGCTAAAGAAAATCTACCTTTCCAGTACCTAAATTGTAATAGCCAGGAACGATCTTTACTTCTCCGGAGTCAACAAATTTTCTTATGATGGCCGATCTATTGACCAGTTCTGTTGCGGTTAGTTCTGCATTCTTCTTCACGATATCATTGACCGAAGCACTGCTGTCTGATGCTGCCAAGGCTGGAGTAATATGAGAAAGTAGATGATTCAAATTGTGACCATTGTCTCCACCTTTTGTAGCAGCTGTAACAGCACCACAACTCTCATGACCCAAAACAACAATTAATTTTGATCCACAATTGGCTACAGCATATTCAATACTTGCAATAGAGGAATTATTGGCCACATTTCCTGCAACACGGACAACGAAAATCTCTCCAAGTCCAGTGTCAAATGCAAGTTCAGGAACAACTCGACTGTCTGCACAACTTAATATAATAGCGTAAGGTTCTTGACCACTTGTTAAGGCATCTCTTCTGGAACTGTCTTGAAGTTTGCCATCCAATTGATCCTGGACAAATCGGCTATTTCCTTCTTCAAGTCTGCTTAATGCATCTTCGTATTTCATTTATCTAATATTTAAATTCCTTTCGAAGTTAACAATACTTGAGGCAACATATGGAATTGATTTGATTTACGTTAACAACAAAAGTTTGTTAAATTCTAATTGAGGATTTTTTCAAAGTGTTTCGTATCAAAAGTTGAGTCTTGAGATCTGAAATCCGAGGACACAGTTTTTATGTACTTAAAGCCAATTTTTTCTAATACTCTTTGACTTGCTAAATTGGATAACAGTGTACGCGCATTTATATGTGTAAATTCACCTTGAATTTCATTTAGAAAAACTAGTATGGCTGCAGTCATGAGGCCTTGATTGTGAAATTTTTTATCGAGGTAATATGCCAATTCACCAGAAGCTTCTTTTAAATCCAAATTCTTTAAAATGATCTCGCCTATGACTTCTTTAGAAGTGGTTTCAACGAATCTGGAAATAAGTGTCATGTCTTTTTCTGCTTCTTCCTTTTGGATAAGAATTTTTTTGGCTTCATCGATTGATTCGGAAGCTCTCGAAGTTTTAGGAAATGCCAAGCTTAGAATATCCTTGTTCACCTTAATCATGTTGTAGAAAGCTCGGAAATTAATACAATTGGGATGTAGAAGTGTCATTGTCAAGTTACTTTTTTCTTTTAATCAAGAATATTCCGATCAAGGCAAAAGGTATGTACAGACATTCACTCAAAATAGAGAACCAAAACGGATGGGGTATTGAAATCAATTGGACTATTCCAGCAATCGTCAGAAAAAATCCAACAATAAAACCATTTCGAAACTTGTTATTTCTGTCGATAATAGAGCAGACTAAACCTCCAATAAGTGATCCTACCGCAAAGGATAATATCAAGAACCAAAACACACCTAAGGGGGCTGTTTTAATGTATGCTTTTAATTGCTCCGTATCTTGCGGATCAATACCTTCGGGAATTGGGTAGAAATAGTGCCCAATACCCTGTACAATCATAATACCAATACTAGCAGACACAAGTCCACCAACTATTGCAAAAATTGATTTCCACATCTTATTCTTTTGAGAGCCGTTTTGCAAAAATATACTTTGATTCCCAATAGTATGAACCCATTAATTTGGAGATCATTACTCCTTTGCTTGACGAGGTGTGAATGAATTCATTATTGCCCAAATAAATCCCAGCATGTGTTATGAACTTTTCTGTTTTATAGGTGTCCATAAAGAAGACTAAGTCTCCCTTTTGTAAATCACTTGATTCTAGTACATATTTCCCATACCTGCTTATGTCTTCAGCGTCTCTTGGCATTTTAAAACCATTTTTATCAAAAGAAACGTAAAGCAGTCCTGAGCAGTCGATGCATTTTTTTGTCAAGCCACCCATACAATGCTTAGTGCCAAGGAATGAGCGAGCCGTCTTAATGATTTTTTCGATGTCCTTTTTGGTTAACTTATTATATTCTGCTATTTGATCTGACTTCAAATAAGTATTCCACTTATCCTGCTGCGCCTTAACAGCCATAATCTTATCCTCTAAAATTTCCAATGAGGATTGATCTTGGGCGACAACACATAAATTCAAAAGCACAACAAGAGTTACAATAAATACTCTCAAAATAATTAATTAGCTTATCTAATTTACGTAAAACGAGCAGTTTC
>JALEGO010000250.1 GCA_022763165.1 Flavobacteriales bacterium | reverse complement strand
AGAACTACTCTATCACCATCAAGCTTCACCTTTTCAAGTATTGTTCTCACTTTGGACTCTAATTCTTTCGAATCAAAAGTGGGACGTTGGCAGAGGTTTAACCAATCTTCAGGTTTTGGATATTTAATGATGCTAATCATAGAAATTTCGAATGTAAAATGTTGAATGTAGAATTATGAAGTCGGTCTCTCGACTGAGCTCGAGAACCTTCTCGGTTTGCGTTAGGGATAGGAGCGATATCCTTTGAAAGTGTCAAGTTAGAAGTGTCAAATATCAAGTTAATACTTTCAATAATTCTTAACACTTGATACTTGCCATTTGACACTTGAGAAGATTTAGCGGATAGCCCGACACCGAGGAGGCTGCTGAAAAAAAGTGATTTTCGAGTAAATTCGAGGCCAGAGCAAATCTCAATCCCACAGTTTACACGTGTAAATGAGGAGTTTGAGATTTGTGATAACAAAGAAGTTATGAAGCAAAAGCTTTTTTTCAGAAGTCTCTCGAGTGGAACGCCCAAATCTAAAACCATCATAAGATCATTTTTTCTATGGGCAATACCAAAATGCCTTCTGCTCCCTTACTGCGCAACTCGTCAATAATCTCCCAAAATTGACCTTCATGGATAACGGAGTGCACACTGCTCCAATTGCTATCGGCTAAAGGCAACACACTAGGACTTCTCATTCCAGGCAGTGTACTGATGATCTCTTCCAAGCGATCATTGGGAGCATTTAAAAGAATGTATTTATTCTCTTTAGCAGAAATAACAGACTTAAATCTAAAGACTAATTTATCTAGGGCTTCCTTTTTCCCTATGCTCAAATTAGCATTTGAAATGAGCACGGCTTCACTTTTAAGTATAGTTCGAACTTCTTTTAAACCATTTAACGTAAGGGTGCTACCAGTACTTACGATATCAAAAACAGCATCCGCAAGGCCAATACTTGGGGCAATTTCTACACTACCTGATATTTCTTCGATTTTTCCATTGATCTTATTTTCTTGGAAGTAGTTTTTAAGGATATTAGGGTAGCTCGTGGCAACGGTTTTATTTTCAAAATGATCTTCTCCTGTATAGGTTACATTTTTGGGAATAGCCATAGACATTCTACATTTTCCAAACCCCAGTTTTAGAACATGTTGGACATCTTTTTGTTTTTCTAAGACTTCATTTTGACCTAGAATGCCCAAATCAGCAACTCCGTTTTCCACATATTGAGGAATGTCGTCATCTCTCAGAAACAACACTTCAATTGGATAGTTTGAAGCTACAGCTTTTAATTTACTAGATCCGTTGGAAATGGAAATCCCAGCTGACCTTAGAAGATCCATTGACTTTTCACTAAGTCTTCCTTTTTTCTGAATGGCTATAATTAACTTATTCAATCTTTACATGTTGTGACTGAACAAATTGGTTGGGGATAAAAAAAACCCATCCAATTTACTCAGACGGGTTCTATATTATGATTGCTAACAACACATTCACCTCGCCTGATTGCGAAAATGGATATGGTGATGATGCAATTTATTTCTTAACACAGATGCTAATGTAGGAAATTGTTTTGGTAACACAAAGCTTAGTCTATTTTCTCGATTGTAATTATTGCATATTTTGAATTTTTCAATTGAAGAACGGCATTAAAGTAGCTGTTAGCATCTTTCCTTTTTTAAGCATTGTCAGTTCAAGAATCGAACGTAACTTTTATATATGAGCGACTTTAATCGAATCAGGGAAAAGCTGAATATTCTTGCAGATGCAGCTAAATACGATGTTTCTTGCGCCTCCAGTGGAAGCGACCGAAAGAATCATAGCAATGGTTTAGGGAATGCCTCAAAAATGGGCATCTGCCATACCTACACTCCAGACGGGCGGTGTGTTTCTTTATTAAAAATTTTATTGACCAATCACTGTATTTTCGATTGTGCTTATTGTGTTACAAGGAAAAGCAATGACATCAAAAGAGCAGCTTTCAAAATCCAAGAAGTCGTTGACTTAACGATCAATTTTTATAGAAGAAACTACATAGAAGGCTTGTTCCTTAGCTCAGGGATATTTAAGTCGGCAGATTATACCATGGAACGTCTTATCGCGGTTGCCAAGAAACTCAGAAATGAAGAGAATTTTAATGGCTACATTCACCTAAAGTCTATTCCTGGAGCATCGGATGAATTGATGCATGAAGCTGGACTGTATGCCGATCGTTTAAGTGTAAATATTGAAATACCAACCGAGAATGGACTAAAACTGCTTGCACCTGATAAAAATAGAAAGGATTTTATTCAGCCCATGATCAAAGTAAGAAATGACATTTCAAGATACAAATCTGAAAAGAAGACTATTAAAAGCACTCCAAAATTCGCTCCTGCTGGACAAAGTACTCAAATGATTGTTGGGGCCTCTGGTGAAACCGATCAACAGATTATGTATACTTCAAATTTTTTCTATAAAAAGTTCAATCTAAAGCGAGTTTACTACTCGGGCTATGTACCGATTAGTTATGATGAAAGACTTCCTCAAATAGGATCCCAAGTTCCAATTTTGAGGGAAAGTAGACTTTATCAAACTGATTGGTTGATTCGATTTTATGACTTTGATATACAAGAAATCCTAAATAGCGATCATCCCAACCTTGATCCAGATATTGACCCAAAATTGAGCTGGGCGTTGAGAAATTTGGGTCAATTCCCCATTGATATTAACAAAGCCTCTAAACACATGTTACTTCGAGTTCCAGGAATTGGAACAAGATCAGTATCCAAAATCATTCATGCCCGGAAGTTTAGACGATTAGGTTGGGAACACCTCAAAAAGATCGGTATCGCTCTAAATAGAGCCAAGTATTTTATTACATGCTACAGCAAGTCATTTGAATCTAGGGATCTTACTAGTGAACAGGTCAAGTCACTCATTTTAAAAGCAACAAACAGCAAATTCGCCAATCAATATAATCAACAACTTAGTCTTTTCAGATAATGTATTTGCTCGTTTACGATGGAACTTTTGAAGGATATCTCACCTGTATTTTTGAAATTTACAAGAACAGATGGAGAACAGTAAGATTTATAAGGAGCCAAGAGCATTATGAGTTCCTTTTCCATGAGAAGAAACCTATTCAAACAGACTCAACCAAATCAGACAGAGTCTGGAGTGGTTTAATTAAAAAAGGGTCGGCCGCAATTGCTTTCAAAATCTACAAAGTCTTTTTGAGTGAGGCACCTCATGTTGAAGTAATTCTACAAGACTACATTCAATATCTTTTCAAAAGAGGGCCTATTATTGACAAAGATTATGGACACAGCGCTGTAGTTTCTGTTGCCAAGACCGTGAAAAGTGTCAATCGCGAAAAACATAGAATGGAAGCGTTTGTGCGATTTCGGCTTACTAAAGATAATATCTATTTTGCTTCAATCGTTCCAGACTTTAATGTAATTCCCCTGATTATTAAGCATTTTAAAAACAGGTATTCTGACCAAAAGTGGATCATATATGATTTAAAGAGAAAGTATGGCATATATTATGACTTGGAGAAAGTAGAACATATTTACTTGGATTTGCCGAAGTCATTTGATCCTGTTAAAACTCAAGGGGATTTTTTTGATTCAAGCGAATTGAAATTTCAAGAATTGTGGCGAGATTATTTTAAAAGCACAAACATTGAAAGCCGAAGAAATGATAAACTGCATGTACAGCATGTTCCCAAGCGATATTGGAAGTATTTGAGTGAGAAAACCCAATAATTGACTGCAATTACTCTCTAATCAAGTGGAGATCTTTATTCATCCATTGATCCCTAAAAGAATACAAGGGCTCATTTTTAAATTGATCTAAAAAATCCTCGTGGATCAAATAGAAATTGACAGAACCAGAATCTATTGTTGTTCTAAATTCCATTGTATGCCCTGTTGCTTTGGTGAGATAATACGGCACTTGATATGCCAGTTTTCGAGCAGTTTGAAGGGTGTCAGCATAATCCAGCACTGATGATTTCACTCTTATGTCGTTATAATTGCCGTACCAAAGCACTGGCGCGCCATCAGTTATTTTTAGAACCTTTTCGACTTCTTTGTCATAATCTAAACTGCTTGTATCGTTTAATACAGGAAGATATATCACATTAAATACAAGTCTCAAGCAGAGCATAAAACCCATAAAAATGAGAACCTGATATGCGCTAAACTTTGAATACAAAAATGTCGTTGAACCTAATAAAAAGAAAAACAAGACAGCCTTTAGCCAAACTGTATTCAAATCAGAAACTTCTGGAACAAAAGGCAAAGCTAACATTGCGACCGTTATCAAGCACATTGCATAAAAAAGGATTCGCTTCACAATGCGATCACGAAGTTGAAACTGATCTTTTCCCTTCACATAAAAATAGCTCAATACGAGTATAAGAAATGGCAGAAAAGGATAAAAATAACGCGCCTTGTGATTTCCTGCAATCCAATAAATTGGTAGGTTAAACAGAATGAATATTACGCTAAAATGAATGATTGGATTATCAGTAATGACTTTTCGCAACTTCTTCCTAAAAGCAAAGACTAAAAACACAAACCAAGGTCCTATTAAGGTCATTAGCCAAAAAGGAAATACAGCAGCTTTAGAGATAATCTGAATAAAGGAGCGCTCAACACCCGTTTTTTCCGAGCCCTCACTAAATAGTTTGAGCAAAAAACCCAATCCATTATTTTGAAAATTATAAATGTAAAAATACTCTCCAACGATAACAAAGAATATCAAAACACCACATAAGTGCTGCCAGGAGAAAAGTTTTTTCCAGCTTGATTTTATCACAAACCAGGGCAGCAAAGTAAGTATTTGAAAAAGTATAGCGGTACCCTTTGTAAGGGTGCCAATAGCAGCAAAAAAGTATGAAACCACGAATAATAATAAGAACTTTTTACGCTGAAAGAATATAAAAATACTTAGCAGCTGTAAGGTGATGATAAATGCGTAGAACAAATCAATTTCACCTGAATTCACACTACCATAAAACAAAATTTCAGCACTTGTAATTAAGCCAAAGGATGAAATTAATGCCGTTTCACGGTCTACATAGTGCTTACAACAAAAAAAACAGACTAAAGCAGTCAGTAAAAAAGATAACACGGAGGGAAAACGAACAACCCATTCTTCAAAAGAACCAAATAATTTGAAACATGATATCATCGCCCAATTGAACATTGGAGGTTTGTTGTAATAGGCCTCTCCATTTATTTTAGGAACGATGTAATTGCCTTCCAATTCCATCTCCATCGAAACGATAGCTCTTCTGGGCTCTTCTGCCCTCAAATCAATAACATCATTCCAACCAAAAAAGACGATCAGACCCAATGCTATCAACCCAAAAACTAAGATTTTTTCTGACCTTGACATCAAGTGATAAAATTAAATAAAAGAAGCTCCTGAACATTGAGCTTGAATCAAAGGGAATAAAATTTATAGAAGCAAACAAAAACGAAACCATGTAACAACTTGACTGTTAGATTTGTAAATGTCAAGGAAACTTAGAAGAAAGAAAAGGGGGAAACCATGATCTTACATAATTTCCCCCTCTCGCAACAACAACGTCTTTAATTGCTTGAATTTGTTCGTGTTTATAGGGCCTTAGTCGGTGGTGTAAAAGTACAACCTCCTCTTCTTAAAAATTCTGACATTTTATAATCGTTGTGTTTCGTTTTGTAAGCGTTAAACGCCATTTCATTTAAAGGTAAATTGATCAATTCAGTAGAATTTTCAGTGTAAAATCAAGCTCACTACCAACACTATTCAAAGTCGCTTCAATGAATCCCTAAATAACGTTTTGAATAGGTATACTTGAGACTAGATAAAACACTAATTACCTGATACTTAAACCTGATAAATTATTTATGAATGAGTCCGTTTTAAATAAATAAGGGAAACATTTCCACCCTGAAGAACATAGTTTTGATTCAAACCTTAAATATGAAATCATCAACTTTACTTTTTGCTGTTCTAGTCTCAACAATCGCTATTGCCCAAAACAATATCAATATTGATTCTAGTCTGAATCTTATTGGATCAAGAATTATGCGACAAGGGCATTTTGCCGATGCTATGGCCGTTCAGGAAAATGGTAAAATCTTATTGGGAATCAACAATTCCGGATGGGATTCCAAGACTGTACTTAAAAGATTGAATAAAAATGGCTCAGATGATAGCTTGTTTGCCGTAAATTCAGAGTTGGTATTTGAATTACTAGATAAAAGAAATACAATCAAACATATTCTTATCAAGGATGATATCATCTATTTTGCAGGAAGCACATCGACTAATATTGGAGGCACAAATACATACCCTTACATAGCCGCACTTGATACCAGCGGTCAATTTAAAATAACTTTTGGAAACAACGGGATTGAGTCATTAGATCAATTTTCCACAATCGAAGGAATGGTATTTGATCATAAAGATCAAATTGTTCTTACCGGAAGAAAATCTGGCACCAATAAGATGTACGTCATGAGAATAGATAGATTTTCTGGTGCGCCAGACTTAAGTTTTGATCAAAATGGTCATAAGGTTATATATAGTTACATGACTCAAGAGAATTTTATTCCGAAAGACATTATTATTGATCATCAAGACAAGATTGTTATTGCAGGCGAACGGTGGATCTTTAAAATCAATACGATTTATCAAAAAAATGCATTTGTTCTTCGACTTATGGATGACGGTTCTATCGACACCACTTTCCAATCAAATAACAGCAATGGCATGAGAAGTTATAACAGTGATACACTGCTTTTTCAGGACGCCTTCAATATTCATCAAAGAAAAAATGGAAATTATGTAATTACTGGATCTACTTTAGATAACTTTTCAGCCAATTACGAGACGGATTATCATATATTCGAAATTTACAATAATGGGTTTGAGAACTTGTCTTTTGGACAATCTGGTTGGGTGATAGAGGATTTAGGTGTACCCGCAGAAAATTGTTTCAATAGCCACCTTTATGAAAATGGCAGTGCATTACTTCTGGGCAGCCACTCAACAACAGACTCAGCATACATTGCGATGATTATGATTGATTCTACTGGAAATCGAGACACTGCCTTTGCAGCAACTGGACAATACCTATCAACTTTTGGTGAACCAGGAAACTTAGCAAAGCTAATCGCTGTAGACTCTAATGAGATTGTGATTGGCGGTTGGACAAGATGGTGTAGCGCACAATCTTGTGGCCCTTATAACGTTGGTGTGGCTCGTTACTTATTTAAACAAGAAATAAAAGAACCTTCTTTAAGCGTGATGCCATTGTATGAAACCAAATATGGCATTTTTCCAAATCCAATCAAAGTTGGAAATAGCTTTAGTATAAAAGGATCTTCAAAAGAATTAGAAATTTATTCATTAACCGGTTCATCTATTCCATTTGAATCAGATGGGAATAGAATTAGTTCACAGTTTCTTACGAGTGGTACTTATATCATAAAATTGGACCAAAATACTCGCCCGCATAAATTGGTCGTTATTGAATAACTCTTGCAATCATGGTTGTTAGAATGGAATATACTTTGTTATTAAACCGGTGACTGAATCAATATGAAGCTTATTACCAGCATCATCAACCCATTTAAGGTCAGTTTTTCCGCTGTCTCTTCCGGTGCTCCCTTAGCTTTTGTTGCTTAGTTTGCCAAAGATCATACAGCGCACGATATATTGGGTCACCCTTAGAGTCCACAATACCACCTAAATAGTCACCTGTGATATCCCAGATATAATTGACACTCTTTCCTAATGAAAGAGGCAAGGAATTAGGTCTGTAACCGTACTGCGCTTTATATCCAGCCATTTCATCAAATTTCCCAGAAGGTCTTGTAGGTATCAAATAACCATCTCTAAAAACAAGTCCTTTAGGTGACTTTAGAGATAAAGCCACATGCTTAATCTCGTGAATATGCAACGCCTCGCTACTGCCATAAATTTTAATGGTACCCCTACTGGACTTGTAGACGTAATTCTTTTCACCTTTATTGTTATTCACCAAATCATAAGTATGATTCTGGTCGTTGCCTAGCAATTCAATATCACCCAAGGATTTATTGAGCTCAGCTTTTCTTAGGTTTATATCTTTGATTTCAGCCTCAAGTCTTTCGATGTCCTTTTGATCGGTGGCCGCACCTAATTCACTGGCATACTTAAGCCTCTTCTCCTCAATAGATTTTAGTCTTGAATTTATTCTAGACTTCAAATTATCAATCTCTTTGACATCAGCCCATAAGCGCCCATCCGGATCTATAAGATTGATCGGGTTGTTTCTTACATAATTGTATGAACTAAAAGCAAACTCTCCTGCCTCAGCCATTGGATCAACTTGTCCCCATCTACCAATTGCTGGATCATAATATCTAGCGCCATAATCATACCAATTCAAATTACTTTCCCCACTGAATT
>JALEGO010000249.1 GCA_022763165.1 Flavobacteriales bacterium | reverse complement strand
GGGGGCATAAACCATTGCTGAAATTCCCATCATGTAGCCTCCGAGTAAAAGAAACCCACCTTGAATTCTTTTTCTCTTAAATTTTGAAAACTCCTCCAATGCCTCTTGCGAGCCATATTCGACCATTTCATGTTTTATGTTCTTTCCAAAAATTCCGAGTTTGTTAATGGCTCCTTTTTTCATGAAATATCCCTCGCCTAGAAGCATAGTTTCCTGATCATACATTTCATCAAAAGCCTCTAAAAGTCTAGTGCTGTCGATTTGTGAATAGCACTGGCATGTTAGAAATAACATGGTTAAAAAAGACAGAATTTTCATTTTCATTTTTTGTAACATTCCAAACGTAACAAAATACAATTTGTTGTTGTCGACAAAATATTTACAAAATAAATTGAGGTTTCGATAGCTTGTCTATTTTTGAGTCAGAATCCTTGATTACAAAAATGTACAAAGAAAAAGATGGGTGGCTTGTTGGAGAGTTCAAATTTAAGAACTTTTTAGAAGCATTGCGTTTTGTGAACAGCGTAGGTGAAGTCGCTGAAGACCTGAACCATCATCCGAATATTGAACTGCACAGCTACAATCAGGTTAGAATATCAAGTGTCACACATGATACGGATAATACTATCACAGACTCAGATTATGAGTTGTTCAAAAGAATAAATACAATAAATGTCTGAAGAACTCATTCTCAAAATAGGGTTTATAGTACTGGTGTTCTTATGCCTTTCCGTTTTTATGAGCCTATTAAAGGCATCTTCTCATGAGGGTGCAACAAAAGGTCTTCGCAAAAAAGTTTCATTTTTTTTAGCGGGGACTGTAGCTATTCTTTTAACGCTTGCGCGAATAGGTTTTTTTGAAAACTGGAGCTTGCCTCCCAGGATATTTGTCATATTGATTTTTTGGATTACGACCTTAATAGTGGTATTTAGAAACCGAAATCTTCAGGCTATATTTATGGCTATCCCCAAAGAAAAGGTAGTTTTTTTGCAAACTTTTAGAATAGCTGTTGAGATTATACTTTGGAGGTTGTTTATAATTGAGGTGATACCGGTACAAATGACCTTTGAAGGGTATAACTTTGATGTTCTTGTTGGCCTTACAGCACCGCTTATTGGCTATTTAATTGCAGGGCGTAAAATCAGCCCTAAAGGTGTTGTTTTATGGAATGTTTTTGGGCTTATTCTAATCACCACAATCATAACCATTGGAATCGTTTCTACACCTACAATTTTACGAGTGTTCATGAATGATCCTGCTAACACTTTTGTTGCATCTGTCCCATATGTTTTGTTGCCTGGTTTTTTAGTGCCTTTAGGATATTTTCTGCATATTCTTTCTATATATCAACACAAAAGTTGATTGAGTCATGATGGCCTTTCCCGTAAAAACCAACTCTTATCAAAAATAGTATGGTTAAATTGCAAAGGGCTGATCTATGTACTTTTTTCAGCATTGTCACGATGCTTGCATGCCTCTCTTGCAATGTTCAAAATACGTCACAAGTTTTCAATGAGAGTGTGAGCGAGACCAAACTTCAAAGTACTGAGATAGACTCTTCAATCTGGGTAGTTTATCAAGATAGTAAATCTAACTTTTGGTTTGGAAGTAAAGACAAGGGCGCATATCGATTTAATGATAGTCTTACGCACTTTTCTCAAAATGATGGCTTAATTGGAAATCAAATCAGGGCAATAAAGGAAGATAGTATTGGAAATATTTTTTTTGAGACCACTGAAGGGATAAGCATGTTTGACGGAGAATCATTTGAGCCCTTGCTGGTAGTGGAAAAAAGTGAGTGGCGCGTAGAACGGAAGGACATTTGGTTTTCTGCGGGCTATAACAAGAATGGAGTTTACCGGTATGATGGCCAAGTGCTGCATTACCTCCAATTTCCGAAATCACCGCATGAAGATAATTTCAGATCAAAATATCCCAACATTACGCACAGTCCTTATGGGGTGTATTGTATTTATAAGGATAGCAAAGGTCATATTTGGTTTGGTACATCGGATATGGGAGTATATCGTTTTGATGGACAGTCGATGAGCTACATGTATGAAAAACACTTAACAGAAACCCCAGAAGGAGGAACTTTTGGAATAAGATCAATAGCAGAGGATAGTAATGGGTTTTTTTGGATTTGCAATACAAATTATAAATACAAAGTTGCGCAAAACCAGGAGGTCGAAGGCAAGGGTTTGATGACCCTTGACTATAATAAACTGAAAACAAATATCAAGGAAGCACCTTACTTTCTATCTATTGTTGCTGATAATGATAGAAACCTCTGGATGCTTACCTTTGACAATGGAGTTTGGAAAAATGAGGGAGATTCATTTATTCATTATCCAGTTAAAGATGGAGCAAAAGAGATTCAGTTATTATCCATCTATAAAGATAAACAAGGAACACTTTGGCTAGGGACACTGAATAAAGGTGTCTATAAATTCAATGGGATTTCCTTTGAGCCGTTCAACATCGAGCAACCCTACTAGAAACTCATTTCAGTTTATCAAACACTTCAACAGCATTAAAAGCCTTGGCAGCCTTTCCTTCACGTAGTATTTTGATGGTTTCAATTTTATCGCCTTGTCTGGTAGCATTAACGATTTCAAAGCCCTCAACCACCTTACCAAATACTGTGTGACGATTATCCAACCATGGTGTAGGAACAATCGTAATGAAAAACTGACTTCCATTAGTTCCTGGTCCAG
>JALEGO010000248.1 GCA_022763165.1 Flavobacteriales bacterium | reverse complement strand
GTCTTAATGGTGGTGGACTGGCTAAATTTAAGGGAATTTATTTCGAAAATCTGAGTGCCAAGAAAGGCTTGGCAGGCAATTATATTTATGCCTTGCACGCAGATACTCTCCTAAAGCGGATCTATATTTCAACCAACAATAATGGACTACATTTTCAAGACTCATCGGGTTTACAACACATTGATCTGAAAGTATCACTAAAAATTCGGTGTATGGTCAGTGCTGGCAAAGATTTGTTCTTGGGAACAGACGGTCAAGGAATCTTTAAGTATAACCTTGAATATGATACCTTGATCAATGAAAGTGAAAGATTAGGCATTAAGGGGAGATGGATAAAGTCAATTCAATTAGATAAGAATCAAAATATCTGGGCAGCGACTGCTGACGCAGGAATAGTTAATATAGTTCTAAATGCAGATCAAGCCAGAAATTTTGGCCCAGCTGATGGTTTAGCAAGTCACCGAATTCAGGATATTGCCATAGATCATGAAAATGTAGTTTGGTACCTCACGAGGTCAAATGGTTTGGGGTCCATTTCAAAAGATAGTATTACAAGTTTTAATACAGGTATTTCTGGTGCAAATAACATTAGTTTCGACAGTAGAAATACCATTTGGGTGAGCACTGTGGGGAATGGAGTTTTCAGATTTGACCAAAATAATTTCATCAATTATGAAGTGCGAAATGGATTATCTTCCAATAATATTTATCAATTATTGATTGACAGCAGTGACAATATCTGGGTGGGTACTGAACGAGGATTAGACAAGTTGTCTGTCAGCAATTCCGGTGAGGTAAAAGACATAGGACATTTTGGATATAAAGAGGGCTTTACAGGTATAGAAACAACGAGGGCCGCTTGTGAAGGATGGAATGGAAATTTGTGGTTTGGATCAATTGACGGCTTGATGATTTATACAAAAACTGAAAGGAGTGCCAGTCAAACACCTCCACCAATTGTTTCTATTTCGAGTATACTTAAGAATTACGAAGAACTGGACAAGAATAACCTTCTCAAGAAAAGGCTAAACTTCTCTGATGATGTAAGTCATGTTGGTTTTAAGATTAAAACGATAGATTTAAGTGGTTCTGAAGAGGTATTTGTGAAGTATAGGTTACTTGGACTTTCGGATAAATGGTCTGAAAGATCTTCCTCTCGAGAGATTCATTTTACCAATTTGCCTCCTGGAAGTTATACCTTTCAATTGATAGCAAGAACGGCAGGTAGTCGCTGGAAATCCATGGGGGATGAGATTAGATTTAAGATCAATGCTCCTTTTTGGCAAGGTATTTCATTTATAATAACATGTTTATGTGTTGTTATTCTGCTGATCACACTTATCATCAGGTCTAGAGTGAAACGGCTATATGCCAAGATACAACAGCGCGAAGATAAATTGAGATTGCAGCAAGAGGCATTACATCTAGAACAAAAAGCCCTGAGGTTGCAGATGAACCCGCATTTTATATTTAATTGCCTAAACTCGGTTCAATCTCTAATCGTAAAAGAAGATAAGAAACAAGCTAGATTTTATCTTTCAAAATTCTCAAACCTTATGCGGCAAGTGCTGGATCATTCTATGAATGAAAAGATTTCCTTGGAGGAAGAAATACAAACGCTTGAGAACTATTTAAAGTTAGAGGAAATGACAAGAAAAAGCTTTGATTTTTCCATCAATGTAAGTCCCGAAGGTGTTGATACCTCTGAAGTTTATTTAGCTCCCATGATTGTTCAACCGTTTATTGAGAATGCTATAATTCATGGCATTAATACACTTTCTGAGCGAAGGGGCACGCTCCAGGTGAGTTTTGAAATAGCTGAAGACTTTTTATTCTGTATCATCCGTGATAATGGTGTTGGAAGAAAAAAAGCTATGGAAAAGAAAAGTCAGATAGAACATCAGCATAAATCAGCAGCCCTTATCATATCTCAAAAACGGCTGAGTAAAAACATCGATGGGAATGAAGGCATCAAAATAATTGATTTAGTTGATGCTTCAGATCAACCTGTTGGTACCGAGGTCCATTTGACAATTCCTATAGAGAGCAAAGTAACTGCTGTTTAATGCATATTCTATCCGTAGCTTTCTTCGAAATAAATGCCTTTTAGACCTATATTTGCAACATGCACAAAATTCCAGTTGCAATAATCGATGATCAAGAGGATTTCAGGAATGCTCTTAAGGCTGATATTGCTGATTATTGTCCAGAACTCCAGGTGATTGGAGAAGCTGATGGTCTTGTTTCAGCTGCGAAGTTGCTCAAAAAGATAGACCCAAAGATCATTTTTCTTGATATAGATTTAGGTGATGGAACAGGTTTTGATTTGATTGACATAATCAATGAGAAAAAGTATAAAATTATCTTCACAACTTCATCTGATAGCTATGCTATAAGGGCATTCAGGTATTCTGCTATCGATTATTTATTGAAACCAGTAGATCCTGATCAACTGGTGGATGCCGTAGAAAAATGTAAAAACCTTTCAAGTGATGAAAGGCAGCTGGATATATTAAAGGAAGGGCTTGAATTACCGAAAGATTCTTCACTAACAAGGCTTGCTCTGGCTTCTCAGGATAAAATCCAAATCGTGGAGGTACAGAATGTTGTGCGTTGTGAATCTCAGGGCAACTATACTGATTTTCATTTTAATGATGGCTCCAAAATCATGATTTCTAAAACCTTAAAGGAATATGATGATATTCTAAGGCAGAACGCATTTATTAGAGTTCATCAATCTCATTTAGTCAATACAAAGTATATAAAGGAATTCGTAAAAGTGGATGGTGGCTATATCTTGCTGAAAGATGATACCGCTATTCCTGTATCTACAAGAAGGCGGACATTTGTAATTGATTATTTAACCAATTTAGCTTGAATAGTTTATTGCAAAATTCAATTTTCAGAATATTGAATTTAGTGGTACTTTTGGCACGCGCTTTGCAAAAGCATCACAAAAATTTGAACATGAAAAATATACTTACGCTTACGTTACTTTTAGGGTCGCTCATAACATTTGCCCAATCGAATTTGGTAGTTTTTAGCGAAAATGGAGAGAGGTTCTATCTTATTCTGAATGGTATAAGGCAAAATGCAGATCCTCAAACCAATATCAAAATTGAAGGTTTATCCAATCAATTTTATTCAGCAAAAGTGATTTTTGCCGATCAATCATTGGGTGAGGTTGCAAAGAAGCACTTAATGGTAGTTGATGCAGATGGAAATATGGGAGAGATTACCTACGCTATGAGGATGAACAACAAGGGTGAGTACAAATTTAAGTGGCAAAGTTTTACTCCAATCCAACAAGCTCCTCCTCCAGCACAAAATGTTACTGTTATTCAATACCATTCAGATCCATTGCCAACAGGAGTTCAAGTAACTGAAACGACAACTACTACTACAACTTCAGGGACAACATCTGAAAATGTAAACGTGGGCATGAATATGGGAGGGGTAAGCTTCGGAATGAATGTTAACATTAACGGAGAACCCGTAAATTCTACTAGCCAAACCACTACGATGTCTACTACTACAACGACAACAACTACTGGATCCAATGTAATTATCAATGGAGTTCCTAGCAACACTGGATATGCGGAACCTACTTATGATGCACCATATATGGAAGGTTACAACGGGAGAATAGGTTGCAACAATTGGATCATGACGCAAAATGATTTTCAATCGGCAAAAAATAGTATTGGCAGCAAAGATTTTGAGGACACCAAACTTAGAGTAGCTAAACAAGTGGCTAATGCTAATTGTCTTTCCAGTAATCAGGTCAAACAAATCATGATGCTGTTTGATTTTGAAAACACTAAGCTAGATTTCGCTAAAATGGCTTATTCAAGAACTTTTGATGTTGACAACTATTACAAAGTGCATGATGCTTTTGATTTTGAAAGCAGCATCAGCGATTTAAACAGATCAATAGGTGTTAGTTCTGGTGATGGGTGGTAGTAGATTAAATCTCTTTCCACATCTTGAAAAAGCATAGAAAAATCTATGATTCCAATAAACCTTTTAGATTAAGTCGATCTAGGGTTGAGTCATTCTTAAGTTGCCGAAGATGTTTCTACTTGGAACTGAAATATGGGCTCAAGCGACCGTCTTTTGCACCGTACAATTTAAATAATGCGGTAGATCTTTTGTTGAAGAGGGAATTTGACCTTTACAGGAAGAATCAGTCTCCACATCCTCTGTTTGATCATTATGACATCAAGGCGGTACCCTATCAGCATCCCGATTTGGAAAATTGGCGCAACAATTTCAAAGGAATTGAATTTCACTTTCCGAATACCAACTTTGTCTTGTTTGGTGCTATTGATGATGTTTGGGAGTCAACTGAATTGCAAGTAGCCGGACACAAAAGCCTGCATATAGTTGATTATAAAGCTACGCAAACAGCTGGGAGAGTGGTTTTGGGCGGAGGTTGGAAGCAGATTTACAAGCGCCAAATTGAGTTTTACCAATGGTTGTTTGAGCAAAATGGGTTTAAAGTTGATAATAAGGCATTTTTCGTTTATTGCAATGCTAAAACGACTAACATTCAACAATTTAATGGGAGTCTGAAATTTGATGTTGATGTCATAGAATATTATGGAAACCACAGTTGGATTGAGCCACTGGTCATCGAGATTCATAAGATGCTTAACCAAGATCTAATTCCGGAGTGGGGTAGAAATTGTGAATATTGCCACTATAGACAACACGCTGGGTCATTGGAAAGTGTAAGCCTTCACGATTGATGGTATTTTAGAGTTACTCACCAAGTACAAGATTATTAGTGCTAATTACTCAATAAGAAGTATTTTATTTGGACCGTATTGTTGATGTCTATAATTTTGAAATTAAATTAGGATGTTAATTTAAATATCATGGTGAAAATTCTAAGAAACATTGCGGATTCGAAATTATTCAACAACTTTATTGTTGGGGTAATATTGTTTGCTGGTATTCTTGTTGGTGTCGAGACGTACAAAAATTTTGCACTTGAACATCATGGAATACTCCATGCTCTGGATCAAATTGTGCTTTGGATATTCGTAGCTGAAGTCATAATTAAGATAGGGGCCGAGGGATCAAAGCCTTGGAATTATTTCAAAGATGGTTGGAATGTTTTTGACTTTCTAATTGTTGCAGTATGTTTTTTACCAATAGAAGCGAAAAGTTTTATAGCGGTTCTCAGGTTAGCAAGAATTTTAAGGGTTCTAAAGTTAGTCACTGCTTTGCCAAAACTTCAAATGATTGTTGGGGCTTTATTAAAGAGTATTCCATCAATGGGTTATGTTTTCCTACTGTTATTCATTCACTTCTACATTTTCGCGGCAATGGCAACATTTATATATGGCGAAAATGATCCGATTCACTTTTATGATTTACAAACATCTTTCCTTTCTCTATTTAGAGCTGTTACTTTAGAAGATTGGACCGATCTGATGTATATAAATATGTACGGCAGTGATGCATATGGGTATGATGCCCAAATGGATGCCAATCTCGCTGCAAAAGGAATTACACGAGTCTCAGCTGCGTCACCACTTGGCGCTGCAATATTCTTTGTAATATTTATTCTTACAGGAGCTATGGTTGTTTTGAATTTGTTCATTGGAGTTATCATGACGGGAATGGATGAAATGAAAGCCGAGCAAGAAATCGAAGAAAAAGCGAGAATCGCTGAAAAGGAAAATTTGAGTTTACACGATGAAATGGCGAACTTAAATGACCAACTACAAATTATGAGTGAAAGTCTTAATGTCATTCGTCATAGGCTTAAATCACTGGACGAGAAAAATTCAAGCGCAGAAACTTAATTTTTCTAGAACATAACCCGATTTATTTCGTATCACTGACGGTATTATGGGCTGTCAGTGGAGAATTCTTATAGTTTGCTTTGTGTTGTCGATCCAACTTTGTGGTCAGGTTTATGATTACAAATTATACGGCAGCCGAGAGGGATTACCCAATTTAGTTATCCATGATATTGAGCAATTAAAAAGTGGAGAACTATGTCTAGGCTCGGCCAAAGGAGTAATTTTTTTTGATGGAGTTAATGTTGAACACTTGGATTATGATCAAGGACTTTCCGATAATCTGGTTCATGATGTAATCGAAGATGACAGCGGCAAGGTTTGGGTAGCAACAAATAATGGATTATCAGTCATTGACAGATCCAGCGATAGCGTAAAAATCTTTACGAAGGATAATGGCCTTTCCGATAATGTAATAAATAAGGTACTTCTCGACTCCAACATATTATGGATTGCTACGAATAATGGTTTGACCAAATATGTAGATGGGCGATTTTTACCAAACTTTTACCGCAATCAAATAGGGAACAATCAAATTACAGACATTATTCTTGATACTCGGGGCAATTTTTGGATAGCCAGTGAGTCTGGAGTATTCTGTATTGAAAATTATCGGAGCAAGTATTTTAAGAAAAGTAAGACATACTTGAGTGATGTTCATATTGCCAAGCTTTTAGAAGATTCTAAGGGTAATATTTGGTTTGGGGGTTATGGTACAGGCTTATACTGTTTAAGAAATGGCGAAATGCTCCACTACACAACTGAAAATGTTGGACTTCTTTCAAGTTATGTGGGAGCTATGATGGAGGATGGAGATGAGAATATATGGGTCGGTGCGCTGAGTGGAGGGGGAATGAAATTTAGCATAAAGAATTTTGCATCAGATACTATTATTAGGATTTCTCAGGTATACCAACAGTTTCGTAATATTCAGAGTGGATTGCTAGATGAGGAAGGAAATCTTTGGATTGGAACTTATGGGAAAGGTCTGGTAAGATTTGATAACAGAAACTATGAAATATACACTGAGGAAGACGGGATAAAAGATGAATTTATTTGGTCTATTGAGGGTTATGAAGATGATATTTTACTTGCGCATGATAATGGCATTTCAATTATTCATTCGGCACTGAATAATAGCAAAAATGATGTGTCAATTACAAATTCATTTGGTTTAGAAGCGTTCGAAGGAATACGTATTTATCATCTGAATAGAATAGGTCGAAACACGTTTGCCGCCAGCACCTACAATGGTTTATATTTCTTTGAAATGGAAAAAAATGGTTGTAGGATATTAGGTCACTTTAACAGGTTTTTGGATGTCAGTGCAAGTGTAATTAGATCAACCTGCAAATTATCGGATGGTCGAATTGCTGTAGCAACAGACAAAGGAGCATTTATTCTTCGAATGGGCCCGACCTTTGAAAATATCAAAGATGCGGAAAGGATAAGCACGGATAATGGTTTACCACACAATCATGTTGTCAAGATCGACCAGAATGAAAATGAGCTGATTATTGCTACGCTCAGAGGCCTATGTATTGTCGGTGAAAATGAAAAGAACATATTCACAGCGGAACAGGGTTTGGCACATGACAACATCCGTGATTTTGAACGTATAGGAGACAATCTGATATTGGCCACTGGAAGTGGGCTCTCTTTTGTTGATCTCAAAACTTGGCAAATCAAGAATATAGGGGTCAACTCAGGTTTGAGCTCTGGACGTGTTTATTTCGTGGAAGCTGATGGGAATCAAGACCTTTGGATTGGGCACAATTTAGGGATAGATAAACTGAATTATAACT
>JALEGO010000002.1 GCA_022763165.1 Flavobacteriales bacterium | reverse complement strand
TATCTGTTATATCCATAAAGATTTCCTCGATATCTTTTGCAAGGCTTCCATCCTCGTATCTGATTTCACCTTTTATTACAGTATATCTTGTTTCAATTTCATTAAACGTTACCCTGTAAATATCATAATCTCCTTTACCTTCTTCTTTTATTGAAGCAATGTAGCCATATCTACCAGTCTCTGACATTCTAAAATTCATGTCGTCATAGGTGGTGTTCAATGGATATCCGATATTTC
This sequence comes from Flavobacteriales bacterium, assembly GCA_022763165.1. Taxonomy (GTDB): domain Bacteria; phylum Bacteroidota; class Bacteroidia; order Flavobacteriales_G; family JALEGO01; genus JALEGO01. Next base: position 5,358 of record JALEGO010000002.1, on the reverse strand, counting down.
TGATGTTGGTGAATTTTCTTACTCTATGATCCCAATTTGCTTCAAAAATATCGTACCCTCCCATACTAGTATGGCCTTTAGAGCTGAAATACAGGGTTTTGCCGTCAGCCGAAATATTCGGAAAGTCCTCATCGAATTCCGTATTTATAAATGGACCTAAGTTTTGGGCGGGTCCCCATCCTCCAATAGGTAACTTTCTGCAAACGTAGATATCTGTTCCTCCAAATCCTCCTGGTCTGTCACTTGCAAAATAGATAACATCACCAGTCTTTGTTATACTTGCCGCAATCTCTTGATGCTTTTTAGAATTGATAAAATCGTCAAGTCGAACAGGTTTTTCAAAACCACTGTCAACTCGATGAGTGATATAAAGGTCTCCATCAGAAATATCATTCTTAAAGTATAATAACATGATGTCTCCATTAGAGGATAAGCCAACTACTTCCTCAGAACCATATTCCGTGTTAATTTTTCCCTCTATTATTTCCGATTTCTGAAACTTACCATCTTTTACCTTAGTCATGTACACATCAGATTGCTCAAATGAATTTCCATCTTCATCTTCAACCTCTCTTTTAGAATTATAAACGATATACGATTCATCTGTTGGTATAAATGGGTAATAATCTGAATATTTGCTGTTTACATTATTCCCTAAGTTCTCAAACTTTAAATTTAAAGGGAATTTTATCAACTCTTTAGCATTATAGCAATATTCAATCTGCTTTGTCAATTCTGCTGAATTTGCGGCAGTACCTCCTCCATTTTTGGTATATATCTTGAACATATTTATGGCCTTATCGAAATCGTAATTGAATAAATACGCTCTTCCCAATAAATAATGTGCGTTATTGTCAAAATTAGATTCTGACTTCACAACTTTTTCCAGATGCTCAATGGATTTTGTCTTATTGAAATTTGAATTTAAATAACATACACCTGCATTATAGTGATAATCGAGTTTGTCAGGCTTATCCTCGATTAGAAGTAAAAACTCTTCCAAAGCCGCTTCAAATTCACCCCTACTCAATAATTCATTGGCAAGCCTAGCATCACCTTTTTGGGCCATAACGTAGTTAACGCCAAGGATCAATAACAGAAGAATAAAACTAATTCGGTGATTCATGATAATTCAGGATATTTAAACGTACTACGTTTAGTTGTACCTATTGTTACAAATTCCGTTGATTCGATTTTTATCAACATTTTAATTTTGGTGTAATCATGGTTAAAATTCCTATCCAAAAGAAAGAAATTTTAACTTAGCAACTATCAAAAGATTCAAAAATAATGAATTACATATTTAATCCTCGCTGGTTACTAGCAATAGCCCTATTCCTGGTATGTTCCATAAGCCTTCAAGCTCAAACTGGAAATTTTGTGAACTATGGATTAGAAGATGGTCTTATAACATCCCAAATTGAAGCCTTAACTCAGGACTCAAGAGGCAATCTTTGGATCGGGACCATTGGCGGTTTAAGCAAGTATGACGGCTATGATTTCATAAATTACACGGAAAAAAATGGACTCGCAGAAGACTGGATTACGTCACTTTTGACTTCAAAATCTGGTACCATTTGGATTGGACATTGGGGTGGTGGCGTAAGCATGTTCGACATCAAATCTAGACAATTTAAGGACTTAAAGCTGGAAAATTATAGTGAGTATAAATTAATCAGTTCGATCCAAGAAGATCAGGATGGAATGATCTGGATAGCAACGGAAGGCGCAGGAATTTTCAAATATGACCCAACGAATGAGACCGCATCAAAAGTTTCTGAAACCTTCGATGGAAAGGTTTTTAAGGATTTGGAGTTAGATGCGAATGGCTACTTGTGGGCAGGAGGACCAGAAGGTATCACAATATTAGACCCCAGCAACAACAACATTATCAGTGAATCAAAGGGTGATTTTGAAGTATCTGATCTGGAATCATATCAAAATACCGAAATGTGGGTTGCAACCTCCAACGGTATTTTCAGATATACTACGAATAAGAATGGACTTGCTGAATTGCAAAGCAAAGGAAGGATTACCACATCCGAAGGACTTTCTTCCAACTATGTTAAATGTCTATTCGCTGATAATAAATCAAACGTTTGGATTGGCACCTTGACCAGCGGAATTTTAAGATTCATTTCTAACGGCCAAAAGAAGGGAGAACTTATTGATGGCTCAGTTGAATTGTTCAGTAACAAAATAGAAATGGACTTTTTCAATGCCAATGCATTCTACCAAGATCGTGAAGGAAATTTATGGGTTGGAACTGAGATTGGCTTGAACAAATACATGGGAGATCTCTTCAAGATTTATAATACATATGATGGCCTTGCTAACAATTTAGTTTGGTCAATATTGGCAGAATCTAACACAAGACTATGGTTCGGAACTACTGAAGGACTTTCTTTGGCAACCTTTCAAAAAGAAAATGGAATTATTAAGTATGGAAATCCAAAAGTTCAGACTTTTTCAAAGAGTTCAGGGCTTCCGGAAAGCATAGTTATTTCATTGTTTAAAGACAGTAAGGAAAGAATTTGGGTTGGCACCGAACATAATGGCGTTGCCGTTATGAACTCAAATGGACGTGTTATTAAAACGCTAAAAGCAAAAGATCTTGCTGATGGAAAAATATTCAGTATTAGTGAGGACAAAAATGGTTTTGTTTGGTTAGGAACAAAAAATGGAGCCAACAAAATTCACCCTGAGACATTTAAAGTTGAAACGTTTAATGAAGAAAACGGACTTGGTGGAAACAAGATCTATTCTCTATTCAAAGACTCAAAGAATAGGTTGTGGTTTGGAATCTTAGGTGGATCATTAACTGTTTACGATGGTGACAAATTTAAGGTATTCGATAAGTCTGAGTTTAACGAGCAATTCGTTGTTAGCATTACCGAAGACATGGAGAAAAATGTTTGGTTCGCAGTTTACGGCAGTGGACTTTACATGTATGATGGTGCCAAGTTTGATCACTTGACGACTAGACATGGACTGAGCTCAAATAGGCCTATGTTTCTTTCCTGTGACAAAGAAAATAACATGTGGATTGGGCAAAACCTTGGCATTGAAAAATATGATCAAAAAGAAGCCAAATTCTCACTTTTTGGGCAAAAACAAGGCTTCAATGGCCTTGAAACCAACGAGAACGCAGCAAGTTTGGATTCAGATGGAAATATTTGGTTTGGCTCTTTAAGAGGAGCAATAAAATTTAATCCGAAAAGTTACAAAGTCAATAATATTGAGCCTATCACATCCATCGTAGGGTTACAATTATTTAGAGAGGACACTATTCTAGAAAATGATGTAAAATTGGCCTACGACAAAAATCACCTGACTTTTAAAGTGAGAGGTTTAAGCCTTATTAACCCATCCGAGGTAAGGTATAAATATATGCTCGATGGTTTTTCTTCATCATGGTCTCCTGCCACAGCAGAAAACTCAATTACTTATAGCAACATACCTCCTGGCAACTATGTCTTTAAAGTCATTGCTTGTAACAACTCAAATATCTACAATGAAACACCCGCAACATTTTCCTTTGTTGTGAAGCCTCCTTTTTGGCAAACATGGTGGTTCTATCTACTCTGCGCATCTGCCATTGCATTTGCCATTTATAGTTATATTAAAATAAGAGAAAAGAAGTTGAAAGAGCGACAAATTTATCTTGAAGAACAAGTAGAAAAAAGAACCGAAGAGCTCAGAAAAGAAAAAGAAACTGTAGAAAAGCAAAACAAAAACATTCGGGAAAGTATATCGTATGCCAAACGAATTCAAGAAGCCATTCTTCCTCCAAAAGATATTATCAAAAAGTCTCTTGAGGAGTATTTTCTTTACTACAAACCTAAGGATATCGTGAGTGGAGACTTTTATTGGGTGCATGAGGTTGAAAACAAGGTTCTGTTTGCCGCTGTAGATTGTACCGGGCATGGTGTCCCAGGGGCTTTCATGTCTATTATTGGACACAATCTATTAGAAAAAGTAGTCAACGAGTCATCCGACATTTCTCCATCACATATACTGGATCTGCTGAGCCGAGAGGTTGCCGAAACTTTGCATCAAAATGATGAAAACAATGATGTAAAAGATGGTATGGATTTGGCCATTTGTAGTATCGATAAGAATACTTTAGAAATGGAATATTCAGGAGCGTATAACCCCGCATATGTTATAAGGAATGGTGAGTTAAATGAGTTAAAGGGAGATAAGCTCAGTATTGGTACTGCTCAATTGAAAAATGAAAAGTTCCAGGGCCACTCGTTTAAATTGGAAAAAGGTGATTTGATATATCTTTTTTCTGACGGTTACGCAGACCAGAAAGGTGGACCAAAAAATAAAAAATTCTATTACGCTCCATTTAGGCAACTGCTTATTGATATCCACAAACTGCCTTTAGAACAACAAAAGGAACATTTGGACAAAACGATAAGTGAATGGAGAGGAAGTGTTGAGCAATATGATGACATGCTGATTTTTGGTGTTAAGGTGTAAAATCATTAATTTGGAATTTAATGCGAGAAATGAGCAATAACCCACAGGCTTCTCTTGTTTTTGATTTGTATACACAAATGTCTGAAGAGCGGATTATTTCCGCTTACCATGGAGATTTTACGCAAGAAGTTATTAATATGCTTCTTAAGCAAGCCAAATGGGATCTGAGTGCTAGACAAGTAAGTAAATCTACTTTAAAGAAAACTTATCATATTCTTGTGGAATGTCTGGAAAACATTTTGAAACACAAGAGTTTACTGAAAGGTCCGGAAGACAGAAATGACTCAGATGGAATTGTGATTTTAGCTCTAAAGGACCCTGATTATCTTATTACTGTTGGAAATTTAATCATGACTTCCGATATTGCCGGTCTAAAGGAAAAGATTGATCTTGTCAACTCTTTAAATAAAGAAGACTTAAAAGACCTGCATACGAAAACTCTACGAGAAACTACTATCTCTGAAAGAGGTGGAGCAGGCTTAGGGCTGATTGAAATCGCAATGAAGTCTCATGATAAACTGAAGTATCAATTTTCATCTTACAATGAAAATTTATCTTTTTTTTGTTTGCAAACTACAATCTCAAGTAAAAGTGTTTTATCTTAGTGATCAACGTTATGAATAAATTAAGCATAGAATCCACTGAAAGTTCACCAAAGGTTCTTCTTGATCCAGAATCTTTTTATTTTGAAATTTCAGGAGAATCCCGACCGGAAGATGTTCGGAAGTTTTATGAGCCAGTCCTATCATGGATGGATGATTTTAACGGTTACCTGGGGCAAGTTACAGCAGGAGGTCAGAAAGCCGTAGTATTCAATTTCATATTTGAATATTTTAACTCGTCATCGGCTAAGTACATAATGGACATTAT
>JALEGO010000247.1 GCA_022763165.1 Flavobacteriales bacterium | reverse complement strand
TCCGCAACCGCCTCCTGTATATTGAAAATCCACAGCTGCCACTCGCCTACTATCTGCTGAAAAACAAAAATTAGCCAGTTTGGCATCTCCATGAAGTATCGTTTGAAACTTACATTGATTCAAAAGTGCATCAATACGGTGAGCCTTGGCTTTTAATTCATTGTCTTGAATTTTTTCAAATTCTTCTGGTCGCGTAGCTAAATGCCAATATGTTCCTACTTTCCACAAACCAACTGGTTTTTCTCCTATGAATCTTCCATGAAAATGAGCTAGCCATTTCAAACAAGTTTTTATTTCGTTAAGATCAACTGCTTGTTTCCGAATTGGGAAATTCTCATTCAAATCTTCCAGAACAATCCATTGACTTTCATTTTCAGAAAATTCACCAATAAATTTGGGAATAGTACATTGTGCAGTGGTCTTATGCGCCCAGTTCTTATACCAGCATGTTTCAATCTCATAAGACTTTAACTTTCTTTGATGTGATAAGTTTGTATTCCAGCCTCTTGGGTGAGCGCTATCCGTTTTTCCAAGTGAAATGGCTTTTATCACTACCGTCTTTGCCCCTAGTTTAGAGTCCTCCAGTCTGTATCGTGATATCTTTCCATATCCACTCCACAGAGATTGAATCACATTCAATTCGACACAGTTAGAAGATTGTGTGATCTCCAGGAGATATTTTTCAAAATTGGTTCGCATCAAGGACAAAGTTAACAATCGCTAAGAACGCTTTAACGCTAAAAATAGCCGACTCAAAAGGCGTTTCGCCCGTTTGGTGGTTTTTTCAATTGATAAAATCTAAAATCAATTTCATCTTGTAACCATGACGAACAAAAAAATTGATCCAATCAAATTATTCTGGTTTTTGTGTCTTTATCATACGCTTATTTTAAATGCACAAGAAACTTTCTCATCGGAAAAATTGATTTTCAATTCCGTTCAATCTTTATATGATTACGGTTTGGATCAAAGCATCAATATAGAAAATAACAGTATTATTTTGGATCAGACCAAAAAGGCCAAATTGGCGGCTGTTTTAGGAACAATAGATGTAACTGGCAACCTACTTTCTGCACAATACACAAACAATACAAAACTTGGTGTTAATGTTTTCCCTGCAGAAATATTTGGTGGCCAACCAGGGACATTTAAAGAGGTAGAAATGGGTGTTCAACACACCACTAATCTCACCAATCATATGGACATCAAGCTTATCAATCCTTCAGGCTGGTCTAATTTGAAATTAGCCAAGATTGCCATAGATCTCAGTGAATCAAACAACAGTCTATCTAAGCAAGAACTAAAAAAAAACATCGCCAATAGCTACTACAACATTGTAAATCTAGCTGAACAAATTAGTAGTACAGAAAAGAACCTATCTGTTCTGGATACCATTCTTACGATCACTCAAGACAAGGTGGATAAAGGAATCTACAGACAGCAAGAACTCAATACGGTAACAATCAATCAATTGAATATGAAAGAGAGTTTGGAACAACTAAAGTATTTAAAAGAACAATACCATTTGAGCCTTAAAATTCTTTGCGACATACCAGAAGATCAAGGTATTATTATTGACAGTGAACGATCTCCGAAAATCACAAAACCCACTGTTCAGCTCAACAACTTGAACTTGAAGAACGCTATGCTTAATGCTGAATATAGCAAAGTTCAAAACAATATTGCAATTGGAAGCTTCTCCCCCACTTTATCCCTCCAACTTTCGAATTCCAATAACCTTTATAATACAGAATTCCAACCTTTAAGTGGTGATTGGATCAATAGTAATTATATAGGGCTACGTCTCAATATTCCAATACCCAACTCCAAGCTTTTTACCCAAAAGATCCAAGCCAAACAAGAGCAAGATATTGCCAAAAACCTATCGAAAAAGGCTGAAAATCAAGCCATGCTAGACCAGCAACAACTGCAAACAGATTACGAAAAAGCCCGATCTCAATGGAATACCAATAGAGAAATCCATAAACTCAGTCAAGATTCTTACCAAAAGGATTTAAACTTATACAAGGAGGGCCTCATAAGTCCAGAATCAATCCTGAATAGCTATAACACCATGGTGAGCAACGAATATGCTATGATCAATGCTGAAGTGAATTTGCAACTGATCTACGCTAAAATTGACATTAATAATAACATAAGATAAAGCATGAAAAAACATCATTTCCATATCATAGTCGTGGCTTTTCTGGCGGTTGGACTAACCGCATGTGGGAAGAAAGTGAGCGAAACGCAACCCATCAAAAAAGATGTGACAGAAACCGTCTTCGCATCAGGAAGTCTTAAAGCAAAAGGTTGGTACCAGCTCAAAGCACAAACCACCGGTTACTTAGCAACAGTCAACTTCGAATCCGGAGATTTAGTAAAAAAGGATCAAGTCCTAGCGATCATCCAAAACACAGAAAACTTCATCAACGCTGATGGTGCTCAGAAGCTGTACAACATAGCAGTGCAAAACGCCAATCCAGAATCACCTCAGCTAAAACAAGCCAAGTATAATATTGAAATCAACAAAGAAAAGCTAGAGCAAGATCAACGAACCGAACAGCGCTACAAGAAACTCCTCGAATCTAACAGCATTTCCAAAGTGGAATATGAGAATGCATTGCTCAACCTAACGATTTCTCAAAAGAATTACGAATCTGCACTAGAGAATTATAATAACCTTCAAATCAATGCCAATCAACAAGTGGTCAATAACAGAACGAGCAAAGATGTCTATGCTGAAATGTCTGATAAAAATGAAATCAAAGCATTGACTACTGGTAAGATTTATAAAAAACTCAAAGAACCAGGAGACTATGTAAGACAAGGTGATGTAATTGCAGAAATCGGAAGCGCAGACGAACTGTATGCCGAAATCAATATTGATGAAAGTAACATTTCCAGGATTGAAATAGGCCAACCAGTTACCATTCAAATCAACACCATTGAAGATAAAGTATTCCTTGGAAGCATCAGTGAGATCAAGCCATCCTTCGATGAAGCCAGTCAATCCTTTATTTGCGATGTCAATTTTGACGAACCATTGCATTACAAAATCATTAACACCCAATTACAAACGAATATTACAGTTGGAGAACAGAAAAATGCTTTACTCATTCCAAGAAACTACATAGATTTTGCAGGATACGTGCAGGTTAAAGGAGAAAAGGAAAAGACAAAAGTCAAAACACAATTTGTGAGCAATGAATGGGTGCAAGTTATAGAGGGGATTGATGAAACCGTCACTTTAATCACTGACGATCTTCCTGAAAACAAATAAGAATGAAGCTTCCCGTTAACATAGAAATAGCAACGACTCACATCATTAAGGGTGCCAAGCAAACCTTGGTTGCAGCACTTGGAGTCGCTTTAGGTGTGGCCATTTACCTTTTCATGAACTCTTTGAGTTCTGGGTTTAGTAAATTTTCTCGAGACAACATTTTCGACAGTAGTGCACATTTAAAAATATTCAGAGATGACGCTTTAAGCAAAACCCTCAATCAGGATACGAATACGCTTAACATCATTGTAAATCCACAAATCACTACCCAAACCAAAAACATCATCAATCCCAATCAACTGATTGATCATGTAAAGAAGGAACCTTACATCACAAATGCCATTGCCCAAATAGATTATACGGTTTTTTACAATCGGGGCAAAACCCAGGTCAAAGGTGCAGGCATAGGAGTAGATATCCTCGAGTACGATGCGATGTTTAATACTAGAGACAAAGTCATTGCCGGAAGTTTAGAAGATTTAAAAGCCAATGGAAACGGTGTCATCTTAGGAAGTGGAATTGCTAAGAAATTGAGCCTAAACCTAGGGGACAATGTCAGCATGACTTCCTCATACGGAGTAAACAAAGTCCTTAAAATAGTGGGAATCGTAGAGTTTGGGAACAAAAAGATAGATGAATCCAGATCCTATGTGAACACGAATATTGCACAGCAATTCTTAAAAGAAGGCCCAAGCTATGTCAATACCATTTATGCCAACACCATCGATCCCGAGAAGAGCAAAGAATACATGCAGAATCTGCAAACAATCACCAATTATTCGGTAGAGGATTGGAAAACGACCAATGCGGATATTGTCAGTCAAGATAATACTAGAGCCACTATGATGAATAGTATTTCTGCTTCTATTCTGGTGTTGGCTGGGTTCATTATTTACAACATTCTCAGTTCCACTATCTCGCAAAAAATTGATGATATTGCGATCCTAAAGGCAACTGGTTTCTCCAGTAGAGATGTCATCATCATATTCATCTTGGAAGCCTTACTCATGGGAGTTGTAGGTACTTTAATCGGCTTAGCCTTAGGCTCCGTTTTGGTCTTTATTCTCTCAAAAGTTTATATGGGTGGACCAGTAGGTTATTTCCCTATAAGCTTTGAGTTATGGTTATACCTTCAAAGTTTCTTTTTAGGTCTTTTAATGACGCTCCTAGCTGGGTATTTTCCCGCCAGAAATGCTTCTAAAGTAGATCCAGTAGAAATCTTCAGAAAATAAAACTAAAGCAAATGACAAACGAAATTGTATTACAAGCAGATCACATTGGTAAATACTTTATGAAACCCGTAAAGTTCAAAGTATTGCACGACATCAGTTTTGATGTCAAAAAAGGTGAGTTTCTCACACTTGTTGGAAAGAGTGGTTCAGGCAAATCAACCTTGCTTTATGTCTTAAGCACTATGGACACGAGTTATGAAGGGAATCTGAATATTCTCGGCAATTCGGTCACAGGACAAAGCAGTGATAAATCTTCTAGTTTAAGAAATCAAAACATAGGCTTCGTTTTTCAATTTCATTATTTATTGCCAGAGTTTACTTGTCTCAAAAATGTGATGTTGCCCGCACTTAAATTGGGCAAATACTCCTATGAAGAAATCGAGGAAAAAGCCTATCAGAAATTGGATATCTTAGGTTTAAAAGATCAAGCATTGAAGCAGGCTTCAAAGTTGAGTGG
>JALEGO010000029.1 GCA_022763165.1 Flavobacteriales bacterium | reverse complement strand
CTGCACTGGATGAGTCTGAACCAGTGCTCCATTGATAAGACAACCAATTATTTGGTCCATTCAGTATTAAAGAATCTCCACACAGTGTGGTATCATTTCCTAAATCCAAGGGCATGCTCGAAATTGTTATAGTTTGAAAACTCGTATCTACAATTGCTCCCAAATAAGAAATTAATTGAACGTTATAAACCCCTGGAGCCGAATATAAATGTTTAGGATTCATCAAAATGGAATTGTTTGCAATTGAGGCTGGATCTCCAAAATCCCATTCTACACTATCAGGAATAGTATTATAAGTTAAATCAAATGTAGTGGAATCACCTAGGCAATAAAGGTCAGATAAAATTTCTGCTTGAAAAAAATAAGATGCTACTTGATTGGGCAATGTTGGCCCAGAGTTAATTCCAATTAAATCAAAAGATTGCGGGGAGTAGTTGCAATTAAGTCCTGGACTATTAGGGCTATTTACAACACCAATTTTGTTCAATGGATTTCCATATCCGGTAGATCTGTATTCCGCGATATAAATTTTACCATCTGGAGCGATTTGAAAGGACCCCATAAAACAATTGAAGCTGCCCACCTCTATTGCTGATGCAAGGATGTCAGTTGCTGTCAAAAGTGATACATCGTATTGTATAATCCGTCCTTGTACAGAAGCCCCTATATTCGTTATGCCAACGTACAAATACTGACCATTTGTTGAAAACTCCAGCCCGTAATTGCTTTCTGAAGCATTAATTGGCAAATTCAGACTAATGTGATTGGTAATTGCTCCATTGGTTTTATCAAAATCAAATAATTCTAAAACATTACTAACTTGATAATTCAAGGCAATACGATCACCTGAAGCAGAAAATTTCATTTGTCCAATATTATCAACGTTAAAAGGAGGTGTAGAGCCTATTGGAACGGCCGTTACTGGCGAAACTCCTGCGTTGGTTACTAAGACGCGTTGAAAATTGTTAGTAGCGGAATCATGAGCAAGAACCCATATATCTAAGCCATTTGAATGGTGTGTTGCACATAGTTTTTCTGTAACAGAGGGTGAAATCAACTGATTTTTGGTAACCACATCACCTAAACCATTATCCAATGTCATATCAACATGATTGTACTGCCAACCATTAGGTCCCCATGTAGCGGCTCCATTGGTGAATAAGAAGTATTCATCTGTGCTATTCGGTTTTTGTACGATTAAAGCACCTTGTGTAGAAGATAAATTACCATTGAGTTGAGCCCCGTTGGGCATCACCTGATGCTGCCTATTGTAAATGTCCAAACCATTAGAGTAGAATAACAATTGACCGTTTATATCGCAAATTGAAGTGCTTGGCTCCCCAATTGTGAGTGCTCCATTAGTTAATAAAGAAGGTGGATTTTGATTAAAGTCTATCCCCGCTCCATTGTTGAAATACCAAATATTGTGTTCTTTTTGAGCAAAGAGGATTATGCTATTAAGTGATATGAGAAATGATAGAAATTTGTTCATGACCGGCCTTACTATAATGTTTTACGGTCATAAAGCCTTTAAGTTTCATTATATATTTCCTCAGTCACTAAAAGCGAAGCCTTCAGGTTTTCACTCTAGCATTTGAAGGGATTGCGATGAATAGGAATTGCTGTAGAAGGCAAAACTATTTGACCACCAATTTGTGGTGAGTTCGTTTATTCGAATCAGATATTTCTAGGAAATAAATACCAGGAATGTCTAATTGAATATTGTAATGTCTAGTATCTGGATTTATCTCAGAAAACACTAACCTACCTTCTGTATTGAAAATTTTGATCACTGTGTTCGGTGAACTAACAGCAACCGAAAATTGTCCATTATTTGGATTGGGATAAACTTTGGATACTGTGCTTTCTTCGACCTCTTTGATATCTAAAGGATTAAAACAAATAATATCATTTAGAAACTGAGCCGAAGTGGACAATACACTGTCTTTCCATGTGGGGTCATTCATGTAACTTACATGGCCAGTACTGTTAGGTATTGTTATCAATTGGTTAGAAATGGAATTAGTATTTGCTGAAATGTGCATATCACCGCTCCCACTCACAGTAATGATTGGGACGCCAATGATCACAAAATCGCCCGTTCCATAAGGTATTGTACCATCTGCATCGTCATGAGCGGAAAAAATCGGTACATCCCCGGGGCTGAAATAGTTTGTATCCAGAATTGCGCCTGAAAAGTTTATAACCCCAGCAACTTCAGAGGAGTATTGAAAGTTTGAGCTGCTATTCCCAGGCCAACCACCGTTTGAACTAATCGCTGTTGATACATCTGTAGTAAGAACATCTGTTGAGTCTAAATATGCCAAATGATTTGCCACCATAGCTCCTGAACCTATTCCTCCAACAAATATCAAATTTGTATCTACTTTAAATACATTGTTGGTAGCAGCATCTTCTTTCAAATACCTTACAGCAGCTTTCATATCCCCCATTGCCTTGATGAGTACATCAATCATGGTAGCTGCTGAAGGAAAAGGGAAAAATGGACCATCATATAGTCTATAATCAATTGTAACAGCCACAAAACCCCGCTTCGCGTAATCCACACAGATATCTTCTATATCTTGTCTGGATCCACCTATGAACGATCCACCAAAGGCTAATAATAAAACAGGCCTTTCGGTTGCTTGATCACCTGTGGGCTCATAAATATCCATGAATAGATCTTGGGAACTGCCTCCCCATGTCAGGTTGGTACCGAACTGAATATTCTTGGTTGTATCAGCAGTCTGGAATTCATAAGTCACATACCTTGTGCCATTACAAGTTGGATGAATTTGCCCAAATAAACTGCTCACAAAAACTATAAGGCTTGCTAGTACTAAAGATCTTTTCATTTTGAATTTTTAAAAACTCAAAAGTATACTTTTAATCTAAACTACTTTCTCATTTTCTAAGCATCTAAGGAACCAGGCCTTTTATCCATAACCACCGTGAATTTCTAATTCGCCATTCTTTCCAGAAGGGTGGAGAAAAATTCTACCCCCGTATACCTTTTCGTTTTTCAGCGTAAGCTTGAAGAATACTTGAAAACCACCATCACCAAAAGGTTTTATTCCAACATAATCCAGACGCACAGATTTATTCCAGTCTTTGAATTTATATAGCTCCTTTTCTTGATTGAAAAATTCATCCCAGTCCATACTTGCAACAGGAAGCTCAGCCCAGATTGCTTCTTCCAAAGGCACTTTCTTCCATAGGTCTGAGGTCTTTAAATAATTAATAAACTCTGGTGCGAATATTGAATAGAATTTTTCCGTATCGTAATCTTCAAATAAATGGCTGAAATTTTGCAATAATGTTTGAGCTCCAGGACTTAACCTTTGGTCCTTAATAACTTCCTCATGTTTACTCTGGCTACAAACTAGTAGTGGCACGATAGCCAAAATGATCACAAAAATCCTCATAATTAATTTTTGCGAAATTTCAGGGCATCTGCTGGCGTTGGAACATAATGTCCCTTCCCTCCTGCTCTGTCATCATTGAAAGAATCCGGAATTTTATCAGCTAAAGTCAATTCATCCCATGTAACATTCTGGGAACCATCATCCACCTTTTCCATAGTAATACAATCTTCTACAGGACAAACTAAAGAACATAAATTACAACCTACGCAATTCTCATCAATGATTTCTGGAATTCTATTTTCCTTATTAGGATCAAGGCTAATGGCTTGATGAGCACCATCATCACAAGCAATATAACATAAATCACACCCAACACATTTGTCTTCGTTGATTCTTGCCTTAACGCTATGTTTAAGATTCAAATGCTTCCATTCGGTTACATTAGGCAAGGCTTTTCCGGCAAAATCATAAATGGTGTTGTATCCTTTATCATTCATGAATTGTATTAAACCTGCTTCCATCTCTCGAACAATTCCAAAGCCATAGTGCATCACTGCAGTGCAAACCTGAACACTAGTAGCCCCTAATAAGATAAACTCGACCACGTCTCTCCAGTTTTCAATACCTCCGATACCGCTGATTGGAGTATTTCTGATTTGATCATGTTGCGCCAAATCCTTTAGCATATGCAATGCAATGGGTTTCACCGCAGGACCACAATAGCCACCATTGGTTCCTTTGCCATCAACTACTGGATAAGGGGCGTAAGAGTCTAAATCAATACCTACAAT
>JALEGO010000246.1 GCA_022763165.1 Flavobacteriales bacterium | reverse complement strand
GAAAATTCTATTTCCAGCGCTTCGTCTATTTTAAATATGTTCTTTGCTAAGAAATCCTGTATTACTGGGTCATTGAGGTTGTACAGGTCCTCTACGTGAATCATCCGGAATTCGGACGCTTTGTTTTCGAAATCAAAGGCAATCGGTTGTTGTGAGTAGGCACCTTTTACACTTTTATTGTTATTTAGCTTTTCTTCAAAAGAAAAAGTAATTTGATGGCTTGATAGCGGTTCTACAAACCCACTACTATCTTGTCTGATCAGCACGGTTCTGCAATCGACTTGACGCATACTCAGGCTTACTGAGGAATCCACCTCATATTTTAATTTATAAGACTTGGGCAACGTAAAAGATCTTGCCTTGCCTGAGCTTTGGTCTTCGAAGGTATGTAAGGTGTATGAATACATTATATCGGCAGTGAAGTATTTCTTCATGCTTTCTTGTCCTTTAAATTCCAGATGGTACTTTTCAGAAATCCCTCCATCTTTTTTTTGATAGTTGGTAATTCCTTCAGCGAACTGAGAAAAGTAAACCGAAGATATATTAGGGTCCCAACATCTAATAGAGCGTTCCATAGACTTAGATACCAAAACAACGTTCTTGTCTTTACAGGAACTCGAGATACAGACTAATATGAATGTAGTAAAATATAAAATGTATCTCTTGGACAGTAAATTACTTTCCATGACATTGTTTGTACTTTTTGCCACTTCCACATGGACAAGGATCATTACGTCCAATCTTCTCATCTGCAACCACCGGCTGAGGCTTTTGGCGTTCACCTTGTTGTTGGTTTCTTACAGCTTCCTGCGCGGCAGCTTGCTGTGGTACAGCTGATTTTGTCGTTTGAACCTTACTGAAATCTGTTCTTTGTTCTTGTGCTTGTCTGACTCTACTTGGATCAGCCCCTGGTAAGTTGGCTTTGAACAAGAATGAGATGATCTCCTTGTTCACTTTGTCAATCATCTTTTTAAACAGCTCGAAAGATTCAAATTTGTAAATCAACAATGGATCTTTCTGCTCGTATCTAGCATTTTGAACGGATTGTCTCAAGTCGTCCATTTCCCTTAGATGATCCTTCCAAGCGTCATCGATCATCGCAAGGGATACATACTTCTCTAAAGAAGTAATCAAGTATTTTCCTTGAGAATTATAAGCTTTTTCTAAATTGGTAATAATCTGAAGTCCTTTGGATCCATCCGTAAACTCTATGACGATGTTTTGATACTTATCAGATTGATTTTCAAAAACATCTTTGATAACGGGGAATGCAACCTGATTGATAAACGTCTTTTTGTTTTCATAAGCTTTCAAAGCATTTGCATAAAGATCGTTTGACAGATCATTTACATTCTTTTGCAAAAATTGATCTTCGGTAAAAGGAGATTCCATAGCTAGAACTCGAATTAGCTCCATCTTGAAAGCTTCATAATCACCCATATCTTGGGTTTCTTGGATGATTGATTCACAAGTATCGTAAAGGGAGTTTGCAATGTCAACTTCAAGTCGATCTTCGAACAATGCATGTCTTCTCTTTTTGTAAATCACTTCCCTTTGAGAATTCATGACATCATCATATTCCAAGAGATGCTTTCTGATTCCAAAGTTGTTTTCTTCTACTTTCTTTTGAGCTCTTTCAATGGATTTTGTAATCATCGAATGCTGAATTACTTCTCCTTCTTCAAGGCCCATTCTATCCATTAGTTTGGCTATGCGCTCAGAACCAAACATCCTCATCAATGGATCTTCGAGAGACACGAAGAATTGAGAAGACCCTGGATCACCTTGACGACCAGAACGACCTCTGAGCTGTCTGTCCACACGTCTTGAGTCATGTCTTTCAGTACCGATAATAGCAAGTCCTCCAGCATCTTTAACACCGTCTCTGAGTTTGATGTCCGTTCCTCTTCCCGCCATATTGGTTGCAATTGTCACGGTACCCGCAACACCCGCTTCTGCTACGACTTCAGCTTCTTTAGCATGAAGTTTCGCATTCAAAACATTGTGCGGAATGTTTTTGGATTTAAGTATTTTACCAAGAAGTTCTGAAACTTCCACAGAAGTCGTACCCACAAGAACTGGTCTCTTCGCATTTCTTAAAACCTCAATTTCTTCTATGACTCCTGCGTATTTTTCTCTGGCAGTTTTGTAGACCTTGTCCTCCATATCTGCCCTCGCGATCGGTCTATTAGTAGGAATTACAACACAGTCTAGCTTGTATATTTCCCAAAATTCACCAGCTTCTGTTTCAGCAGTACCAGTCATCCCAGAAAGCTTGTTATACATTCTAAAATAGTTCTGTAAGGTGACGGTTGCGTAAGTTTGTGTGGCAGCCTCTACTTTTACATTTTCCTTGGCTTCAATCGCCTGATGCAAACCATCAGAATATCTTCTTCCGTCCATGATACGGCCTGTTTGCTCATCGACAATTTTCACCTTATTGTCCATCACCACATATTCGATGTCACGTTCGAAGAGAGTGTATGCTTTTAACAACTGGTTGATGGCATGAACTCTTTCAACTTTAACCGAATAATCACGCATCAATTCGTCTTTCATTTTAAGTTGTTCTTGGGGAGAAGCACCAGATTTTTCAATTTCTGCGATTTTTGCTCCAACATCTGGAAGGACAAAGAAATTTTTATCTTCTTGGTCTCTTGAGATTAAATCGATACCCTTTTCAGCCAACTCAACTTGATTATTTTTCTCATCTATAACGAAGAAAAGTTCTGCATCAATTTTAGGCATCTCCTTTGCGTTGTCCTGTAGATAGAAACCCTCAGTCTTCTGGAGTGCCACCTTGATACCAGGCTCACTCAAATATTTAATCAGAGCTTTGTTTTTAGGAAGACCGCGATAAGCACGAAGAAGGGCCATATTGCCTTCTTTATGTTTTTTATCAAGCTCTTTTTTACTGGCTTCATCATCAGATGTAAGGTTCAAAAGCTTTTTAGCATCTGCTAGTGCAGTAGTCACATAAGTTCTTTGAGCCTTGACTAACCTTTCAATTCTTGGTTTTAAAGCAGAATATTCTTGAATATCTCCTTTGGGAGTAGGACCTGAAATAATCAAAGGTGTTCTAGCCTCATCTATTAAAACAGAATCGACCTCATCTATAATGGCATAATTATGCTTTCTTTGAACCAAGTCATCAGGGTTTCCCGACATGTTATCTCTCAGGTAATCAAATCCAAATTCATTATTAGTTCCGTACGTAACGTCTGCGTTGTAAGCATCTCTTCTTTTGTCAGAGTTCGGTTGATGTTTATCTATACAATCAACACTAAGACCATGAAACTCGAATAAAGGCCCTATCCATTCAGAATCTCTTTTTGCTAGATAATCATTCACTGTAACAACATGAACGCCTCTTCCAGGAAGTGCATTTAAATAAACCGGTAAACTTGCAACCAGAGTTTTTCCTTCCCCGGTGGCCATCTCTGCGATTTTTCCCTGATGCAGAACAAGTCCTCCAATGAGCTGAACATTGTAGTGAATCATATCCCATTTGATGTCAGCGCCAGCCGCATCCCAGGATGTGTTCCATATGGCTTCAGAACCTTCAATGGTAACGTGAGGTCTTACAAGTGTCAGTTTTTTGTCAAATTCATTTGCAGTTACCTTGACAGTGTCAGATTTGCAGAATCTTTTAGCTGTTTCTTTGATTACCGCAAATGCCTCAGGTGCGATTTCTTCAAGTATTTCCTCGATTTTTTCTGTAATATCGGATTCTATTTCATCTATTTCATCGTAAATTTTCTCTTTCCGATCTACCGCTAAAGAATAGTCGTCCGCTTGTGTCTTTAGAGCATCTATTTTGGATTGCTCTTCCGCTATGTAGTCTGAAATTCTTTTCTTAAAATCTGCCGTTTTTCCTCTCAGATCGTCATTTGACAATCCTTCAACCTTCTTTTCCCATTCCAAAATATCATCAACAATTGGGCGTAATTGCTTGATATCTTTATCTGACTTCGTTCCAAAGGTTTTTTTGAACAAATTGGTTATCGCTCCCAACATAATCTTCTAATTTTTAATAATCAACAAACACTTCCTCGCAGCACTTTTCATCTCTAAAGATAGATGACCTACAAAGTTAAGGGAATACTGTTAAAAATTGACCGAATAAAATGTCAATTTAAGAGACTTTTAAAAGAAAATTCAAGATGATATTATGAATATCTAATATTCATCTTCATTGAAGAAGAAATCTTCCTTCGTTGGATAGTCTGGCCAGATATCTTCTATGGTTTCATATACTTCGCCTTCGTCCTCAATTTCTTGAAGATTCTCGACAACCTCTAGTGGAGCTCCAGTTCGCATAGCGAAATCAATTAACTCGTCTTTATGAGCGGGCCAAGGAGCGTCTTCTAAATATGAAGCAAGTTCAAGTGTCCAATACATTTCGCTACAGGTTTAAATCTTAATTATTTCGCAAAAGTAATTTTTTTGATGTCAAAACCAACTGTTTCTTAAAATAAGAATATTATTCATTTTTTCAATAATTTATGAAAATTTAATTTCAAGAAAGAATCGATGAGATGGGTTTTTCAGAATAATGCATTAACTTGGATTCCATTTGGTTTCCTTTATATTCCGATCTGTTAATAATTTTCTCGCCAAAATGAACAGATAATCCGATAGTCTATTCAAAAAAGGAAGAATTTCCGAGTTTAATTCTATTGATTGGTTCAGGCTGGTGACTAATCTTTCAGCCCTTCGGCAAACGCATCTTGCAATATGCGCTTGAGCTGAAGATTCATGTCCTCCAGGTAAAATGAATGATCTCATCTCCGGTAATTGCTCCGAAATTTGATCAATTTGTTGTTCTAAGGATTCAACTGCGTTTTTTGGGAGTTTAGGTAAGTCCTTAATGAGTTTGTCAGAATCTGTTGCCAATAGTGATCCAATCCTGAAAAGATAATCTTGAATGGTAAGAAGGTAATTTTGATCTTCTTCTTGACAAAACCCAGCAATAAGCCCAAGCCAGGAATTCAATTCATCTACTGTTCCATAGCATTCTAACCGAATATGGTCCTTCGATACACGTGTGCCTCCGAATAAACCTGTCGTTCCTTTGTCTCCCTTCTTGGTATAGATTTTCATCTTGTAAAGATATTGATTAACTAAACTTAATAACATATAAATGCATCAATAGGTTGGAATTATCATATGATATTTGATTTAACTTTAAAAAAGTATCTTTTTGCCCGAAATGGATTTTAGCAAGAAGTCGGTGCAATGGATGACGCTCGTAGGTTTGGCAATTCTATGGGGTAGCTCCTTTCTTTTAATGAAAAGAGGTTTGGAGTCCTTTGATAACATTTCTATCGCTTGCTACAGAATTTTTGTTTCCTCCCTTGTGCTGTTGCCGTTGGCATTGAAGCATCTAAAGAAACTCTTTACAAATAAATACTTTTTGCCCTTATTAGTTGTTGGTCTTTTGGGAAATGCGATACCTGCCTTTCTTTTTACTAAAGCACAAACTAAAATAGATAGTTCTCTTGCTGGCATGTTGAACTGTTTAGTGCCCATTTTTACTTTCTTGATCGGTGTAGTTGTCTTTAAACTCAATGTTAAAAGGAAGAATTTCATTGGGATTTTGATAGGCTTGATCGGTGTAATTGCACTATTATACTTCAAAAGCAGTGGTCAGATTAATGGAGATATCACATACTCTTTGTTTGTTGTGGTGGCCACCATATGCTATGCAATTAGTGTAAATGTAATAAAGGTTTATCTTCAGGAGTTAGAAGCTACACTTGTGACGGGCTTAGCATTTCTTTGTGTTGGGCCATTGGCTGGAGTACTATTATTTACTTCAACAGACTTTATGACAGAGGTTCAAATGGCTGGGGCATTGCCTAACCTTGGTTATGTAACTTTTTTGGCCATTTTTTGTACTGCTCTGGCGGTAGTGATTTTTAATCAGCTCATTAAACACACATCTGCTTTATTTGCTTCATCAGTGACTTATATGATCCCAGTTGTTGCAATTGTTTGGGGTGCAATTGATGGGGAAGCAGTAGGTTGGTTTGTGATTCCGTGTATTTTGGCAATCCTTTATGGGGTTCGACTTGTCAATTCCTGATAAAATTTGGTGATTTCAAGATAAAAATTTGCGAATAATTTGTGGGAAATGATTTTATTTTTCTTTAATTTGTTATGCGTGCATAACTTTTTTTGCATTTTTACGTTAGAATAGAAGAGAAGGAATTGAATGAGACCGCAGGATACGATAGATTTTAATATTAGGTGCGCCTGGCAACGAATTTCGAGAATGTACAATAATGAGGCTGCAAAATACGGTACCACTATGGCTACAGGTTTTGTGCTTTTGAATATTGATAAAGAAGAGGGAACTCCTTCTACTAAGCTTGGTCCTAAAATGGGTATGGAAGCTAGAAGTTTAACCCGAATTCTTAAATCAATGGAAGATAAGGGCTTGATTTATAGACGTGCTGATGAGATGGATAAGCGTAAGGTTCGCATTTGTTTAACTGATGAAGGTGAGCGTCAGAGAATCGCAGCTCGAGATACTGTTTTAAAATTTAATCATTGGGTATACGAGAATTTTCCCAAGGAAAAACTAGATACATTTTTTGAGGTCATGGAAAGACTAAACATGGTCCTTGAAACTGAAGATATTTATAATAATGTTAAAGTTTAATTAATTAATATGGAAGAAGCAACTATGGTTGAACCAACTACAAATACGGATAAGTCTGGTGCAACAACTAAAGGTAAGAAGCGCTTGATAAAGAAAGTGTCAGTGCTTGGTTCTGGAGTCATGGGGTCGCGAATTGCTTGTCATTTTGCGAATATCGGTTTGGAAGTGCTTTTATTGGATATTGTTCCTAATGAAGCTAAAGATTCTACAAACCCT
>JALEGO010000245.1 GCA_022763165.1 Flavobacteriales bacterium | reverse complement strand
TATTGTAAGATGATTCTCTTAACAATTTCGCCATTGTTTCCCGATAATTTTAAGTTGTAAACTCCTTTTTCAAAGCTCGTTAGGTCAAGTTGCTTTGAAGTAAGTCTTGACATATTTCCTAAGCTCTCAGCCAATACTACTTGACCTAAAGCATTAGTCAACGTTAAATTAACATTCTCAACTTGATCCATTGCATAGTCGATCATTACAATGCCGTTACTTGGATTAGGATATACTTCAAAATATCCAGCCAACTCGTATTCATTTGAACCCGTTACGTTTTGAACGGTGATATTGGTATTCACTATTTCTCCATTGATCATTGGAAGAATAGTTCCAAGGTCACTTACGTTGAAGTAATTGTTCATCTTTACATGGATCGTATACAATACATCAGTAGTCTCGATTCCATCCATAGTATAAGAAGAGAGATACAATTTCTCCGCATTATGATCATTCCATTTAACATTCATGTTTGCATCGATAGCCGCTTGCTCAGACTGAACATTGATTATTGTCATATTGGACTCATTGTAATCCATTCTGAAATCAACTGAAGCCTTTGGAGATGCATAGTTGTAAGAAACTTCTATCATGTACTCATTTGAAGCAGTTGTAACAGGATATACATTGAAGTTCATTGTTCCTTGGCTAGAAGCTCTAACATTTGTTCCGAAAGCGCTAGAAGGATCCCAAGTACCTGTAAGATCTCCAAGTAATATAGCGTCAATTGAAGCCATCGCGTAATTAGGACATACGCTAGTAGTATCTGGAGTGAAGATGATTACAGTATCTGATAAATCAGGTACATCATCTCTCCAATAACCTCCTGAAGAATTACCCGTCACATAAACAGGATAATTTGGATCTGGGAAACAGTCCTTCGAAGCAGAACTTGAATTCGTAAATAAGCCATTAATAACAACATTATCCATTCTCAAAGCTGCAGATTGAAATTGTGCCGTTTGTCCGTATGGGAAAATTCTGAATGATAATACATCTCCAGGATTTAGGTTAAGGTTGTTCAGTGAATATGATTGACTTGTGCAAGCAACAGTATCAGCCATACTTGAACCTAGATAATTCATTATACCATTAAGATCATAGTACAAGTCAAAGTTATAAGCACTGTATGCAGAAGATGCATTCAATATGAAGTCAAAACTTGTCGCTTGAACTGATGCTCCTAGTAATATTGAATACTCAATATACTCTAAAGAATCAGCGATAGAATCTGTAGTCCAGAAGTTAGTAGACCAAGTCTCACTTCCAGTACAAACCGCAGGGCTACCATTATTGTTACCTCCAATCACATCTGCTCCAGCTGTCGTTACAACAGCATCACTATAAGATGGCAATATTGGAAGAGCTGGTAATGGAGTAGCAATATTCTCAAAAGTCCATTCCGCTAAAACACCAGCTACTTGACCAGCACTTGTATCTGGTGTAGCTAAGAATCTCCAATCTCTAGAAACACCCAAATTGGTATCTGGAAGTGGCTGAGACGGAGTTCCTAAAGTATAATTCCATACTTGAGGGAATTCGCAAATATTTCTTACACTTCTCGTAAGGATTCTTGTAACATCATTTGCTCTAACCTTATCGTTCATGTTCACATCACCCGCAATCATTTGATACTTATTTGGAATCCAAGCAGAATCGCTATCTAATAAGTTCACCATGTCAAAGTTCGATATCAATGCCGCAAGATAAGCATCAGCCCCATTAATGAATGGGAATACATCCGTACAATTAACTGTATCATAAAAGCTACCGAAAATGTCTCTATCTATGATTACAGCATTTCCATCATTTGCATTCCATGAAAACTCACCATTAAGATCAGTATGTGTCCATACTCCTGAACCATTTGTAGCATTGACAGTTGTGATTAAGTAATCAGAAGGACTGTTAACATCATACATCAATGGACGAGCAGGACCATTACGTGTACCATCATAGTCCCAATATTGAATTTGTCCAGTTAGATCACTATTCTGAGCAACTCCTAAGTCTCCAGGGATAGCACATTGAGTCACGTCAATATTATCATAACCTTCTTCAACTTCACATGCACTAAAGTTGTAAGAACCAACTGGCGTATTAGGTTTAACTAAGAATTCAACACAAATAACTTCGCCTTGTCCTTGCCAGTGATCATTAGGTTGTGCACCATTATAGAATATTGAAGTATAAACTTGCCCAGGAACATTGGTGTTTAATTGAACTACAGCAATGTTACTTGGACCTCCAAATGGAGCATATACCACCTGACCTAGAGTTGCATTCCCTGTTGGGGTAAAGAAAGCAGTATCATAATTAATACAATAATTCATTCCGATAATGCCGTTACTTACTACTTGTGATGCTTCTAACCATACGCAAGTTGTATTTCCAGGACATACTGAATCTTCAGCAACGATTTCATAAACACAGCAAGATCCGCCAGTACCGACAACAAATGTGTCTACTCCTGAACATCCAGCAGAGTCTGTAACTGTTACAATATAAGTTCCTGCAGTAAGATTGTTTAGTGTATCTGAAGAGCCACCGTTGTTCCAAGAAATCGTATAAGGTGCAATAATGTTTGAAAGGTTCAATGCGATAGATCCATCAAAAGCTCCTTGGCAAGACTCATCCGTTACAGTACCAGGAATGGAAGTAATACCACTTACTAAAATACTATATGTAAATATTTGCTGACCGATACTTGGGCATGCATCATCTTTAACTGTCACTGTAAAAACATGTGGAGTATTACTAATGTCAGCTGGAGTTGGAGTCCAAGTAAATTTACCTTCAGCAACTTGTGTATTGTTATTTGAAGGAGTAAAAGTCGCTCCATTTATACCTTGGTTCCAAGACACTGTTAAATTATCTCCATCAACATCACTTGCAAAAACATCGAATGCCACAAGATCTCCTGCGCAGGTAGCTGTATTGTAAACATTGGTGCCATCAATACCAGAAAGTGTTGGCAATGTATTGTTACCACAAGATGTTACCCAAATCTGCATATCTCTAACTGTTGAACCAATTAACTTACCAGCTCTGTATTCATCAACTCTGATCGCTAAAATGTCAACTTCAATGGCTGAAGGTGTAAAATTCAAATCACCAGTAACCGGATCAAGCGTGATCGGTGTAGATGATGTTATTGGGTTAGTAGCATTAAAACCAGCATTCCATGAAACAGGTGTTCCAGCAGCCGAAACAGGATCTACAAAACTATAAGCCAATGAATCACCATCAGGATCAATAGCACCATGATTAAAAGTGAAGTTTTGGCCGATGCAAACAAATGAAACAGGATCGTTAGAGAATACAGGTGATGTATTCCCATTAGAATTAGCATGATCTAATGTTGCTTCAAGATATAATGGAGTACCATTAAACTGATCAATCCAAACATTAGTAATTGCATAGTTACGACCATTATCTTCCCAGGCAAATGTCCAATCTGTTCCGTTAACACAGTTAGGAAGAGTTATTGTATTAGCGTATTCAATCTTCAATATACCTGTTGCAGAACCACCTTCACATGTTGTAAGTTGGTTATTACAAGCAGGACTTAAAATCGTTTCAACTCCCGTAGGATATAAGGAATCAGCTCCAGAACCACAATTAGGTGAGCTGAAGTAAACTGGCAAACCAGTTCTTGGTGGAATTCCCGAGCAATCTCTATAAAAATAGGCAGTGATGCGATAATCGTTACCACCTAAGTGTTCATAATAAATATCACCACCCGCAATATGCGTGGCAGAATTTTCAACCCAACAAAAGAGAAGTGTTCCTAATAATAAAAGAAGTTGAATTTTTTTCATGACATTTTTATTTGATTAACCTGTTCAAGATTTTGTTTTGCAAAAGCAAATTTACTTAGAATAATAGTTTTTATGAATTCTAAACGCCCAAACATATAGGATTTTTAGAATTTGGTATTTCTTGATGATTATTTGGTTGAATCTGAAGGATATTGAGTATCAAAATAAAACCACCTACTCATCGTAGGTGGTTTAAGTTATTGGAAATGTGAATGGTTATGAATAATTATTCCAAAATAACTTTTTTCACAATCTCTCCGTTTTCGCTGGACAATTTGATGTTATAAACACCTTTTTCAAATCCAGATAGATCTAAAGTCTTAGTAGTTAGTCTAGACATGTTACCAAGTGAAGTGGTAAATACAGTTTGTCCAAGAACATTGCTAATGGTCAAATCTACCGTACCTTCATGATCTAATGCATATTCAATATTTACGATTCCCGTTGTTGGATTAGGATACAACTCGAAGTAACCTGCCAACTCATATGAATCGATTCCACTAACAGTTGGAACTGTAACACTAGCATTAACGATTTCTCCGTTAATCATTGGTAAGATTGATCCAAGATCGCTAACGTTTAAGTTACCATTTGCTTTGAAGTGAACAGAGTAAAGTACATTCTTAGTATCAACTGCCTTCAGAGTATAAGAAGTTAAGTAAAGCTTTTCAGCTCCAAAGTCATTCCATTCCATGATCAATCCAGCATCTGAGGCAGCTTGTTCTGTTTGAACATCTAAAATGGTGATCTTCGACTCATTATAATCTAATCTGAAATCAATCGCAGATTTTGAATCAGCATAGTCGTAAGAAACGTCCATCATGTACTCATTCGCTCCAATTTTTCTAACATCAAAATTCATTGTTCCCGCGCTAGATACTCTAACACCTGTTCCTAAAGAACTTGTAGGATCCCAAGAAGATGTAAGGTCTCCTAAAAGGACTGCATCAAAAGCTACGTTTCCATAGTTAGGACAAGTAGCAGTGCTGTCTATTGTAAACAATGAAACAGTATCAGGTACATTTGGAACATCATCTCTCCAGTATCCACCCGTAGCATTTGATGCTGTGTAAACTGGGTAGTTAGCATCTGCAACGTGATCCGCAGGATTGTTTCCATTGCTTGAAGTAAATGAACCATTCAAGACAACATTATCCATTCTTAATGAAGCTGTTTGAGCTCCAGAATTTTGACCGTATGGGTAAACTCTGAAAGTAATCAAATCTCCAGCTACAAGATTAAGACCTGTAAGTGCATAAGCATGACTTCCACAAGAAACTGTATCCGCCATATCAGTAGCAACATAAACCTGAGTTCCGTTTAACACGTAATACAAATCATATGTGTAAGCACTGCTTGCAGAAGATGCAGAAAGATCCATTGTTAAACTTGTCAATGCAACATCACCTGACACCTGAATAGAATACTCTATATATTCAGCAGAATCGGCTGTTGAATTTGTTGTCCAGAAGTTTGTTGCCCATGTCTCATTTCCTGAGCAAACAGCAGGAGATCCACTATTTGTACCTCCAAGTAAATTCGCTTCAGCTGAGGCTACGATAGCATCTTGATAAGAAGTAGCTATTGGCAACGCAGGAACATTTCCACTGATGTTTTCAAAAGTCCATTCTGCAATAACAGCGTCAGTTTGAGTTGTAGAAGTATCTACAGATGGCATAAACCTCCAATCCTTACTAGAACCTAAAGTTGGGTCTGGAGCTGGGTTAGCAGGTGTGCCTAATGTGTAATTCCATACTTGTGGAAATTCACAAATATTTCTAACACTTCTAGACATGATGTGCGTAACGTCATTTGCTCTAACTCTGTCATTCATGTTAACATCGCCAGCCACCATTTGATATTTATTTGGAATCCAAGATCCATTGCTATCTAACTGGTTGTTCATATCGAAGTTTGATATTAAGGCAGCTAAATAAGCATCTGCACCGTTGATGAATGGAAATACATCAGTACAATTGGCAGCAGAATCAAAGTAGTTTCCAAGAATGTCTCTCTCGATTACAACCATGTTTCCGTCATTAGCATCCCATGAGAACTCACCATTTAAATCAGTGTGCGTCCAAACGCCTGATCCATTAGTCGCATTGATTGTAGTAATCAAATGATCATTTGGATTGTTAACATCATACATTAATGGTCTTGCTGGTGCGCTTCCTAGACCATCATAATCCCAATAATGGATTCGTCCAGAAAGAGCGCTATTTTTAAGAGCTGTTACATCACCAGAAATTGCACATTGTGTAACCTCAGATATTGAATAACTTTCTTCAAGCTCACAAGCGCTAAAGTTGTATGCTCCTGTTGGAGTATTGGCATCCACATTGAACTCTATACAAATTACTTGTCCCGAACCTTGCCAGAATGTTCCAGCTGGAGTATTAGAATCAAAGTAAATAGTCGCATAAACCTGACCAGGAACAGTAGTGTTTAACTGAACCGTTTCACCGTTGCCTTGACCAAGCGCAGCATATACAACCTGTCCAAGAGTAGCGTTTCCAGTAGGAGTAAACCAAGTAGTATCATAAGATAAACAGTAGTTCATACCTATTATACCATTGTTAACTGTTTGAACCGCCTCTAACCAAACACATGTTGTGTTTCCGGGGCAAATAGAATCTTCACCTATAATTTGATAATTACAACAAGGGGTGTTAGATCCAGCAACAACAAATGTATCAACTACATTGCAACCAGAAGAATCAGCTACATCAACAACATAGGTGCCTGCAGGCAAGTTGTTCAATGTGGCCGTAGTATCACCTGTATTCCATAGAATCGAATATGGTGGAGTAACGTTTGAAAGGTTTAAAGTAATACTTCCATCACTTGCACCCTGACAAGACTCATCAACCACAGTACCAGAAATTGAAGCCACACCTGAAACCAAAACACTATATGTAAAGATTTGCTGACCATTAGAAGGACAGGCATCATCTTTAACAGTTACAGTAAATACGTGAGGATTTGGGCTTATATCAGCAATACCTGGAGTCCAAGTGAATTTTCCTTCAGCATTTGGTGTGTTGTTATTTGAAGGTGTAAAAGTTCCTGCAGATATTCCATTGTTCCAAGAAACTGTTAAATTGTCTCCGTCTGCATCGCTTGCAAAAACGTCAAAATTAACTAGATTTCCAGCACATACAGTTGTAGCGTAGCTATTCGTTCCATTGATTCCTGATAAATCAGGAAGTGTATTATTATTACATGAAGTAACCCAAATTTGCATATCACGAGTTGTACTTCCAATCCACTTTCCTGCTCTGTATTCATCAACCTTCACAGCCATAACCGCTACTTCAAAAGCAGAAGGCGTAAAATTCATGTCACCTGTAACAGGATCAATTGTTATTGGAGTAGAAGAACTTAAAGGGTTTGTTGCACTGAATCCTGTGAACCAAGAAACTGGACTATTATCAGAAACTAAAGGATCAGTAAAAGAATATGCTAATGAATCTCCGTCTGGATCAATAGCTCCATGATTAAAAGTAAAATTTTGTCCTATACAAACAAATGCTACAGGATCATTCGAAAATACTGGAGAAGAGTTACCATTTGAATTAGCATGATCTAAAAGTGCCTCTATATATAATGTACCTCCACCATTATTGGTGATTGCACTATTTCTTGCAGTAACAGACCAAGATAACTCCCAATCATTTCCATTAACACAGCTAGGTAAAGTAATAATTCCCTGATATTCTATCTTAAGAATTCCTACTGCTGACCCACCATTACATTCTGTGAGCTGATTGTTACAAGCTGCACTGAGGATTACCTCTTGTCCTGTAGGGGGCAAAGAAAAGAAGTCGTTTTGACAATTTGCGGAAGTCAAAGAAAGACCTATAGAAGTTGGGGGTGCTATACCACCACAGTCTCTGTAAAAATAGGCTGTAACTTCATAGTCGTTACCTCCTAAGTGTTCATAATATAAATCGGCTCCCGCAGCATGCGAGGCTCGCGACTCAGTAATCCCAAAACAACATAGGATTAATAAGATAAATAGAGAATAATGCTTTTTCATAACCAAATAAGTTGTAATAAAATGTTGTAATAGTTCTTCTGGAAAAAATTTCCAATTACAAAAGTAGAAGCATTCTTAGTCTTAAAAAGCGACATTTATTGTGAAGTACCTTTTTTTGATTAATCAGTGCCACTTTCTTATCAATTGGTAGAAACTGAAATCAGGAATCAGTCCCTTTCTTGATAAAAAGGTAGTAGATATTCATAAATGCTATATAAGCATTAACTATAGCAACTGGATATAATTTCTGTGGGGAAACAAGAGCATAAATGACAAATGTGGCAGCACCAATAAGGTTTAACCATCTGAGTTTCCTCATATTAGACATAGATAATGAAACAGCAACAAAAATTGATGCTGCATATCCAATTATTTCATGCAGACTAAACATTTGATTTTTCCAAACAAATGTATTAATTTTGCCGTTGATCGGGTAGGTCGTCACGAACCTTAAAGCAATCTTGACAACAACAAACACCACATTGTTTTAACCTTAAAGAAACTTCTTGCTGGGATTATCGTATGATAAGACCAAAGGTATAATGTAACGTGAACTTTTGAGGATATTTAAGGTTTATATAATTTTTCTCCTGATCGGCCCAAATTTGCTATTTGGCCAAACGATGATTTCAGATTCGTTACCATCCAAAAATTTGATTTCCAATCAAATACCATCTATTGACACACCCAAAGTAAAGTCTCCAAAAATTGGTTTATCAATCTTACCTTCAATCAAAAAACCATCGATAAACCTTCCAAAGTTCAGATTTAAAGCAGACTCAAGTGTCATCGCAGAAAAAATAAAAGCGGATACGAGCAAAAAGATAAATCTCCCATTCAGTGGAGAATCTTCTTGGGAATATTTGAATGGATTTGTTCCTTTTGCAGTTGATACTAATACAACCTTAGAAATGTACAGGGCTTATGGCCATATGAATGTGCAACTCGCAAAACTACCTTGGCAGTTTCAATACAATTATTCCCCTCAAAGCCATATGCTTGGCATGAATAATTACTTCCGTTTGAATTTTGACGTTCGAAAATTTCAGGATCAAATTGGAATGAAAAAGTTTGAACTCAAGGACAGTTTGAATACATCATTCTTGGATCTTGAAAAACAACAAGAACAATTAATTGGCCAGAAGCTATATTTAGAATCACTACTGGACATTCAAAATCTTAAAGATTTCAACGAAATTGGAGAGTTTGATTTGGAGACCCCAGAAGTCAATGTTCCTAAGACTCCGAACTTACCGGACATGCCTACGTTGCCTACATTACCAGACTCACTTACAGAACAGGATGAGCTAAACAAACTGGAAAGCGAAAAACAAAAGGTCCGTGCCAAAATTGATCAAGTCAATTCAACTTTGGAAGAGGTAAACAAAAAGAAACAGCTCATTGAGGATAAACTAGAATATATCAACAATGGCATCCCCACACAAAATCTAATGCAAAGTGGGGAATTGGAAGAACTCATGTCAAAAAAGGAAACTATTCTGTCTCATGTCAAGAAATTTCAAATTGGTATGTCTACACCAGAGATTTCTCCATTGCTTATGAGTGGCACTTCTATTAATGGTATTAATTTAGAATATAGCGGAAAAAGGTATTTAGCTGTTGCTCATGGTATAACTGCCAATCAGCTATTTGTATCTAGCAATCCATTACAAAACAGTCTAAACTCGGCAAGAAACGTCTATAACTTTTTTGATTTTAATGGCGTCAACAATGGTAAACGCATTACTGCTATCAAAACAGGGTTTGGTGATAACGAAAAGACCCACATACATCTAGGTATTCTGCAAGGCTATGGAAATGCTGCATTAAGCGGAGATCTTAGCAGCCAAAGCCCTTCAAGGGAAGAGAACTATGTGTTAGAACTTGAATCCAGGTTTGACTATTTGAAAAACAATTATATTCAGTTCAACTATGCCAAATCATTTTTACAGTCCGATCTGACAGACACTACAAGTCTTGTTGAAGGCTTCCAATCCATCTTTTCAGATGAACGCTCACATGCACTTTTCGCAACTAATCATGCTGAATTCAAAAAATTAAGGTCTACTCTTGATGCCACATTCAGATGGATTGACCCACATTATCAGAGTTTTGGCATGGGTTTTTTGAGAGAAGATAATATTAGATATGAATTGAAGTCCAAACACAGACTGACAAAGAAAATCAGGCTGGACCTCAAATTCAGAAAAGAACGTGATAATCTTCTAAATCTCTATGATTATAAGAATACTCTGACAACTTTTGGTGGACAGCTAAGATGGAAATTACTAAAAAGTGTGAGCTTGACAACTGGTTACCACCCAGTCATACACGAATTTAAGAACGCATCTTTTCACGCAATCAACAAAAACTACATTTCAAATGCAGTATTGACCATTTCTCAAAATTCAAGACGGATGTTTCAATTGTATACTTTTTCATTCAATGAGTATAAAATATCCAGTGATTCAGTCAATTTGAATTTCCAGAATTTCAATTTCACCCATGAACTAAGAATAAATGACAAAGTTGCTCTAATGAACATGGTGAACTATTTGAAGTCTAATCAAAATGATCAGGAAGATATAGTAATGTCATCTCATGGACTGACTATCGTT
The DNA here is from genome assembly GCA_022763165.1 of Flavobacteriales bacterium. Taxonomy (GTDB): domain Bacteria; phylum Bacteroidota; class Bacteroidia; order Flavobacteriales_G; family JALEGO01; genus JALEGO01. Next base: position 1,910 of record JALEGO010000245.1, on the reverse strand, counting down.
CCTTTCACCAAAGTAACTGTTAATGGACAGCTCAAAACGAGCTATACCACTGAGTACAAAGAGTTATCACTTGGTTATAAAGCTGGACTCGCATATAATTTGAGTAAGTATTTTAGAATTGAAATGAACTACGAAGAGTTCCTCGATGGAGAGTATTTTAGAAATTTTGATGAATTTGAAACAAATGCGGGGCTATCACCGTATTTGATAAGTTTTAAGATAGTGAACACATTTTGACAATGAAAATAAGATTAAACTTAATTATAGCAGTGCTTATCGCTGGCTCGCTAAACGTATCTTCACAGGTTAACGTTATCAACACACAATTGACAGGTTACAATGTATCACCTGCATCATTATCACATGTAAACATTACCAGTGGATTATCTCAAACAATGGAAGTCCTGCTGCATGGAGAACTGGTAAATGAGGCTGGTGAGATGATTATGGAGTTTAACAGCTTCCCGTTTAAGATTTCACCTGGATTTAACTCGTATCAAACTTTGAGAATCTCGCTTAGTAATTCTCAATATGGCTTTGGAGAACAGGCAAAGTACGTCAAAAACAGACGCTTATTACCTTCAGGAACTTTCAAGTACTGTTATTCATTGACAACTTTATCTGGTTCTGAACCTTTGGAGGACAATTGTGAAGAAATAGAAAGCCAGGTTAGCGATTTCTTAACACTAATTTATCCAGGAGATGAAGAAGTAATTCAAACTAAGAATCCAGTTTTGACATGGTCTCATAGTGAACCTTTTAATGTCTTAGGTCCTAATGAACATTTCGCGCTTACCTTGGTTCATATTGATGAAGGTCAGTCTGCATCAGAAGCCATTGCCAATAATCCTATTTTCTTAAAAAAATCTGAGCTCACTTCACATCAAGTACCATATCCTTTCAACGCAAAAGAGTTAATTGAAGGAGAATCATATGCTTGGCGTGTTGACAGAGTTTCAAACGGTGCGATTGTCAATCAAACTGATATCTGGAGTTTTTCAATCCAAAAAATCGAAAAGCCAGAACCAAAAAAATATGCCGTTATGAAGCCTAAATCAGAGGCTAAGTTTCTTCATTTGAATTCAAATCTATTGTATTTCACATTTAATGAGGATTATCACGCCTCAAATAAAACTCTGAAGTACAAGATTTTAGATGACAACAGTAATGTGATCTCGGGAGAAGCTGTTACTGACAATGACATCGCCACTAATATGAAAAAAACTGGCAGAAATCAATTTGTTCTAGATTTTAGCGGTGCGGGATTGAAGCGAGGAATGTATACTTTAGTAACGTATGACGAAAAGGGTAACGACTTTTACTTGAAGTTTTATTTTAATGAATAAGTATTTGATAGGAGTCTTGGTCATGCTTTTGGCTTATGTTATTTATGATCGAACAACACAACCAAAGTATGCATATATAGACATTGAAATGGTTTTTAATGAGTTTAATCTGCAAAAGGAACTCTCTTTAAAATTTGACGCATTTAAGAACAGCGCTCAGAATGAAATGGATAGTTTGGAGGCCATTGCACAATCTATATATGCGAGAATACAACAAGACCCCTCGGATCAATTAAAAAAAGACTTCAATTATAGTCGGGAAGTATATCTAAAGACCAAAGCAGAAAAAGAACAAAAAATAGAAGAACTGACTGAGCAATATGATCAACAAATTATCAATCAAATAAACCAATATGTTGAGGACTTTGGTAAGGAGAATAATTACACTATGATTCTTGGTACCAATGGTAATGGAACTGTTATGTACTCGGATTCATCTAAAAATATAACTAAAAAGGTTATCCAATACTTAAACAATAAATATGACGGAATAGTAGAATGAAACTTTATCATTTCATAGTCTTTATAAACTTAAGCCTCTTATTTTGCTGCCAAGAAAATATT
>JALEGO010000244.1 GCA_022763165.1 Flavobacteriales bacterium | reverse complement strand
CATTGATGATATCTGCATCAATTTCATCAAGCATTTGATTGTAATCAGAATACACAGGAATTTGCCCATAAAGATTCGTGATTTGTGCGCATTTCTCTAAATCCTTATCACAAATCGCAACCAACTCAGCTAATGGCTCCGCATCTAATACTGCCACATGCCTTTTACCTATGCTTCCACAACCGACAACCGCAAATTTTAATTTCATTTACTTTTAAAATTAATGGGAACCCCTGAGATTCAAAAATTAGCAAAGAAGCCGCTAAATTAAGAATATCGCAGTCCGTAGCAAACTAGGTCAAATATTTATTGACTTGGTTTAAGTTCTTCAGTTTGCTCGTTTTCCTTATTGTTCTGAAAATAATGGAGTGTGACTAAAATGGCCATCAAAATAATGGTAAAAGGGTTTTGGGAGGCGGTAAGCCAAGACTCAAAATAGGCACTGAACAAAACACTCACCATAATAGGAACGATTATGTTTGTCCCTCTGTTGGAGACAAAACTCCTGATTAACCCAAAAACGTATGCTGCTAGACCAAAAACACCAGTATCATACCAAAAAGTAAAGTAAGAATTGTGCGCATTTCCTTGGTGGCCTAGAATTGACAGTTGCTTATAATTGTCATTAAAAAGGACTTGTGTTGCTCCAATACCATCACCAAGTATAATGTTGCTCTCAACAATTTTGGACCATATGAAATCCCACGCGATGGTTCTACCAGATCCTTCTCTTAGCGTTTCGACCCTGGCCACTTCCTCAAGATTAAAAAACTGAATCACTGCAATTAAATTCAAATCGATTACACCAAATACAATTATCAAAACAATCATAGCCGAAAAGCCGAGTGCAGGCGACTTTTTACTTAAATATAAAAATGCGTGAAAAATCAGAAGAGCCGCGATCGTGTTTCTAGAGCCGCATCTTATAATTGAAATAACATATATAATAAAAATGAATATTTTCTCTCTTAACGAAAAGAGTTGAGGAAGATTCAATATGATGACTTGATAAAGGAAATAGGTCACCATAATAAAAAGTCCAAGGCCATTCGGATTACCTAATACCCCGTGAAATCTTTGATTGATAAAAACCGCCTCAGGGTTAATTACTAAAAACATCAAACCTATAATCAGAGCTACCACAACAAACTGAATGATATCTTTGAAAACAGTCTCACGATTCTCATCAATTACGCGTTGAATCAATGCTGGCATGCCAATTAACAACAATGCGTAAGAGACACTTTTTTGAATAAAAACAAAATTTAGAGAAAGCAATGATGTTGCCATTGCGATTATGATAAAAGGAAGGAAATTCTTAAGAATCGGGTTTTCGACTCGCTTCTTAACGAGAATTTGAATCCCGACAAATCCCACAATTAAGCCCACTATGGGTTTTACAGTTTTAATGAAATCATATAGGTTAGATCGAGAATCAGAAAGGATTAGCAAAGCCACATAGAAAATGAAGAGAAAATAAAATCTTTCTCTAATCACACAGAGTGCAAAGGTTAGTAATACCATTACACTACCGAGTACTTGATTAACAGATCCCGAAATTGACCACAATGCAACAAAAGCGAGGACACTAATAACATTAGTGCCAGAACTCCTTACTGATGACAATGAGACCATGTAGTTTCAAAAATAAGACGCAAAGATACACATCTGTGGTTTCGGTCGATTAAGGCAAACTATAAATTTGAAAGCCCTAACTATTCTGCATAAGTGTTTCCAGGATTATATGTGAGGCACTTGACCTATTACTACGAACCTCTGTTGATTCGTGATCCATGTTTCTTAAATGATATATGTTATTTTCAACATCCTGCCAGGTTTCAGAATGATAAACGGTCTTATTATCAACCGAGTAAATCCACGAATCTTTTCTCTTTTCAAATGTGATACAAGGAACATCAAACCAACTACATTCCATAGCCACAGTAGATCCAAACACTATGCTCATATCAGACAAAATGAGCTGATCATACAATGTTTCTTTGATAACAGCTTGATCATTATCTATAAAATAGATATTATCGTTTGGATTTTCTCGTGGTAAAATCTTATCCTGATCTTTCTCAAAAGGATGAAACCTCACAATCAAAAATAAATCAGCATTTTTAGATGCCATTTCATACATCCGTTCAAACGCTTCGGACTTCTCATCCAACCTACCAACAACAGACATCAAAGAAACAACCGTCTTTCCCTTTATCGCCTCTCTGTCTATCTTAAGACTGTTTTTATAAACATAGCCACTTACAATATCTTGAGCTAGGTGTCCAGAAACAATAAAAAGGTCATTTGGTAGTTTGCATTTTTCCATGAGCAGCTGTTGCATCTTGTTATCCCAAACAAACCATTTATCAAAACTTATAAAAGCCTCCTGAGCTATACCAGCCTTTATTCCATTCATTGTATTATAAGTGGTCAAACCATTTTTACGCATCACTTCTCCAAAAATTGCCCCAAAGACACCATTCTCTCCTTCATTTATGAGCACTTTTTTTGCTTTAGAAGCAACGAGTTGTTCTGCTTTACCTATCCAATTACACATGACTTGCCAATCAACTGCTATTTGATTAAAAACAAACCATTCATCCCCTTCTAAGCGAAATGGGTTTACTCTTGGAATCTTGAAGGAGAAACCATTTTTTGACTGGAAAACATTGTTGTCTGTGCCATTTCTATCAAATCCTGTTCTACTCCAAACACTTTCCAAATCATTGGCAAAGACGCTAACTTCTTTTTTGTAAAGGACTTTCTTAAGGATATCTAAATACAACTGTGTCTGAAAATCATTCTCCAAAAATATGCTTACACCTTCTTTGACCTCTATATTTGGGATCCCAGGGTACCTTTCTCCTTTGTTCAGTAAGAGAAAATACCTCATAATATTCTTTAATTTATTTGCAGGATAGAGTTCTTCGATCCCGTAAATCTTTTCATTGACAAATTTTTCAGAAACTATGTAGTGTAGCTGACCTTGTTTGATAGTAGCCCAATAAACTGATTTTTGAATGGCCAGAGTCAAGTCATATTTACCAATACTAAAGAACTCCGGAAATTTCTTCTTGAAAGATAATATAAGCTGCTCATTCTTGTTCCAAAGAAACCAAGAGGCCTTTACTCTTTCTGTACTGCAATTAAAAAACGTTTCGTCCTTGGACGGTTCGTGCTCAAAATTAATTTGGTTATATAGAAATGTTTTAACACCTGCGGACTTGGCCGCAT
>JALEGO010000243.1 GCA_022763165.1 Flavobacteriales bacterium | reverse complement strand
GGAACAGACTCAGCTTTAATTCGGGCCAATGGATTATCATGATATTCTACCTCAGCATAAGGGAATTTATTATTTGTTGGTAGAGAGCCGTATTTCAAACCTTGGATCATTTCTCTGTCTTGGATAAAATTGCCCGCATAATTTCCACTGAAAGGAAGAAAGGTTTTGTTGCCTGACCCACTTGAATCATAGGTGAAAATGTTGATTAAGTCATTTTGAGCAAGACCATTTACAATTGAATTTTGAATCGGTCTTCCCAGGCCATCTACAAACGATTTTGTTTCAGTGTAGTCACTCATAACCATATTTGCTAAATCATTCGCATCCTGAATGCCTGATTCTTTTATCTCAATCCTTGAAGTCTGATTTAAACCTACATTGATATTATACTGGTAATCATACGCTTCAACAATATTGCCTTGATGATCCTTTTTGTGAACTAATCGGTTAAAATCATCGTACTCATAAAACATAGGGATACCATTATAGTCAGAAACTGCAACAAGTTTCAAATCATTACTATTGTAATTATAGGTTGTCATAAAAGAACCTTTCGGATGCAGTCTGAGTTCATCAATCTGCGCTTGCCCTGTGATTTCAATGGTATTATTGGGGTTAGCATTACTGAAATCAACCGTTAAGGTTTGATATTTGGGTACTCCAGTAGCGTTTGTAAAGGATTTCATTACAATACCATTGGCTTCTACATCCACTGAGCCACTTCTTAACCAAAAACTCACTATATACAGATTCTGAGGAATATTTGACTTGGAAATGGGTGTAAAACTTGTCAATTGATATCCGGCAGCTCCAACTACTGCTAAAGAACTTCCAGGAATGGTGTTTTGAAAAGTCCATCCACCGGTATTGGCACCCTCCTCAAAAGAAGCAAAAGCAAATTCATCTACGCCTGCGTTGATACATTTGGCGATTGTTACTTGGTTGTTATAACCTGTCAGTGAAGAAATACTTATGTCCTCGGGCTGATGGTAGGACAAGACGTTTCCTTTGGCATCTACTTCATCTACTACCATTACTCTTCGTGAAACTCCAGATAGACCTAATTCGTCAAAATCGGTTGGAACCAACTGTCCATTGATGGTTCCGAATTGGGTTCTCATACCAGAAGTTATGGAGCCATCAATCTCGTTGGTCACTTCTAAGGGTATTTGGGTCATGTTTTTAGCAATCAAAGCCTGATTACCAGTCTCATGTGCATACCGGAAATTTGTTTGATGGGTTCGTCCATCGCTATTGACAAACGACCTACTGATTGGATTCAAATGTCGAAGCTGAGGGTCATAAGAAACGGTCGTCAATTTAGCAACATTATCCAGCGTATCGATAGTTGAAATCTCTCTCACGATAGCCGATCTTTGTTGATAATAATTGGCAGCTAAACCTTGAAAATTTCTAGAGAGTGTGGTATAACCTGATCCCGCAGATGTCACATCCAATCCTAAGGTCAAACTCCACATGGTTATGACTACTGGGTTTTGACATGCCGTGTAAAAGGAAACCTGGCGCTGCAGAGATTGGTTCACTTCAAGTATTTCGTAGCGATGTTCTTTTGTAGAAACCTTAACTCCTGATTCTTTGAAGTAGGATACTTTTCTGATCTTTCCATTGAGGTAGTACGAAGTGTCCAAATCTTGATACCAATTTGGGGATACCGGAAATTCATGCCTGGCAAAAGAAATCCCAGGATTTTTTAGAATATGGTATTCATATTCGGTGTAGCCCTGATTTACATTTTCATAATCTACTTGAACCTTTTCATATCCAATATGCATGCCCTCGGTTGACCCCATAGAAGCAGCTGAATTTGAAGTGAAATAAAACTGAACTGGAGTAGGTAGAGCGGATTGATAAGCAGTTCCAGTGCAAATAGCAGCTTGAGCTCTAAACTTGTTAGGATCCCAGTGAGGGGCTTTTTGCAAAAATGCTGGAATTCCTATGAGCTTGCCACTTGACCAAGCACCTGACTTCTCGTTTAGATATGAGAATCTCTGAACACTTCCCTTTGAAGTGACAGGGTCTTTTATGATGCTCTTAACGCGAACACCACCAACCATCACGTTTTCTGTAAAGGTTTCTGGACCAATTCTCCATATGGTAAAATCTAGTTTTAGTATATAATTAGGATTGTTTTTCGAAACCCCGATAGTATATGTTGTGTTGGGATCAACCGGAAAATCATGCGGAAAACTCCAAGTAAAGGATCGGCTACCCTCATCTGCCCCAAGTAAAATGGCCAAAGTCCTCTTCTCTCCACTATTTTCATCAATAATATACAGAGACCCATCTAATGCATTCCAATTTGGGTCACATGTATTAACAGCCCCTGCTGCATCTGGACGCCAGGCTGTAGCTGTTATTTCATAATAAGTTTCATCATCAGGAAAGCTAAATTGAAAGTCATTGACTTCAGCACTTATACCGTTTAAGCAATCTGCACAACCATTTCCTGGGTTACATGAAGATCCGCCATCCTCATCATTTCTAACATCTAGCGCATATGTATTTTTATAATCATGAGGTTCGAATTGAAATTCAGTACTTCCTCCTGTTGGATAGATGATTTTATTCAGGAGACCATTTTGCATCTCATCTGAGTTGGGTAGTCGATCTGCTAACCATGGGTTAATGTATAAATTGTATTCAGAATCATAATACTTATGGATCTTGTCATTCCATTGAGGGTATTTATCGTACTTGCCCAGTCCACTTTTGATCTCACTTACGGAAATATGAACTTTAAAAGGTCGATTAAAATCACCGTTCTTTTCAGCAACGATGCGATAGACCGCACCTCTTTCTATCCAAGTATAATTCTCGTGAATTGGAATCTCGAAGTCAAGTTGTTTGCTATCTTGATTGGCATTGTCAAAGCCATATATTTTATTACTTACTAGCGTTTCAGAACCATCACCATTCTTCTTGTAAAATTTAATGCGAGCTGAATATGTTCCAGAAACAGGTATCCCATTGCAAGGGTCAAATTTTGTAAGATTAAGGGTGAGCAACAGATGATCATTCCAATTGTCTGTAATGATTACATTATCTATTTCGCATGAGATGAACTGAGGATCCTCACATTGACATCCGCTTCCTGGATAATTTCCTGAGCAAGTTTCAGCTTCCTTCAAAAATTCAATCGAAGGCGCGGGCAAATAACTTAAAGTATCTGCTGGAATATATTTTGTGGGACGATCTGGCAACAAGGTGCTATTGGTCGTAGCTCCATTG
>JALEGO010000028.1 GCA_022763165.1 Flavobacteriales bacterium | reverse complement strand
ACGCCACAAATAACATTAAAGCATTCATTGACAATGAATTGGAATTTGAAGGATATAATGTAAAGGCTATGGAGTACTTTGTAGACACCAGTAATATTGAATACCATGATCTTTCGATAACCATACCCTTGTATCATACAGAAGGCTTTATTAGATCTGTAAAACTGCAAGAAGAAAACAATGAGTTGAATAAGAATAAGGGAACAATGAATAAATACACTATTGTTAAGGATGTGAATGGCAACATGAGTGGATTTGATGGACATATTGAAATTGATAGATCATCCAATAAAATTCAGTTCAGTGTTTGGCAATGAATTCCAATCTATTGATAGAAACGAATAGACTTCTTATTCGGCCATTTACTCTAAACGATATAGAAACCTCCTATTTAATGAATTTGGATGAAGAAGTAAGTCGCTTTACTGGGGATGGCGGGGTTGTTAGTAGAAAAGAGACAGAAAGAAGAATTAAGGAAGATGTATTTGGAGACTATAAAAAACATGGATTTGGGCGCATGGCAGTCACCCTAAAATCTGACAATAGCTTTATTGGATTTTCTGGACTGAAATTCTTAGAAAACTTGAAAAAAGTTGACCTGGGCTACAGGCTCACAAAACCGCATTGGGGAAGAGGATTTGCTACAGAAGCGGGATGGGCATCTTTGGTTTATGGTTTTGAAAAACTAAAACTCCAAGAAATTATAGCCATGGTATTGCCCAAAAATGTGAAATCAATTCATGTATTGAACAAGTTGGGTTTTGCACATCAATCAGATTTTCACCAAGAACATGAACTTGTGCAGGTCTATCAATTATCTCAAGAGAAATACAATTCGATGAACGAGTTGTTTCGTGTGAGAATTAACACATAAACTATGGAATTGCGTCATCTTTTAACCACACTGATATGACTCCACATTCTTTGCTATTTGTCTTTCTTACATTGCTTTCTATTTGTTGTCAATCGCAAACATTTGAAGTACATGGATATGGCTCGTTCCTAGAAAATCAAAGCCTAATTTCCATTAAAAATTCAGGTTTCAATAAGGCTATTATTGAGGCTGACACTATCCTAACAATAAATCAAGATTCTTTCGATCTAAAGCTAGGTGTTGAATTCGGAATAGTCTATACCGTTGAACACGAAGAAAATACTATTCACTTAATTGTTGAATGGGACGTTCCTCCTCAACAAGGTGAACAAGACCGAAAATTGTATACCTGGGAATATGCCGTTGAAGTAGGTAAAGATCAGATTTTATCCATTGCACTGGACAATGAAGAAGATTTAATCCCTGGATGGTATAACCTTACCGCAAGGTACTCTGAACATGGCGTTTATAAGAAGAGTTTTTATTTGAAAGATTAAATGCGTAAGCAGTTTGGACCATATACTTTGAATGTAACCGAATCCAATCAATTGGAATTCGAGATGAAAAAGGGATATTCAACATCAATCGGAGTTGCAACTAAAATATTTGCTATAGGTGGTTTCTTCATTATTGGAACTTATATGTCCTCATTCAAACTAAAATTAGATCAGGAAACAGTTCTAGCTTCTTACATCTTTGGGAGCCTGTTAATACTTGGTGGAGTTTTTTTATACATCAAAAGCAACATGGCGTTTTCTAAAATTTTCGATATTCTCCAAGGTCAGATTATCATGATGAGAAACGATAGAGTCATCAAAAAGATACCCTTCCATTCAATTGAAACCATCCATCTTGAAAGTAAATTAATTGAAACTAAGTTTAGTTCTTTTCCAAACCAAAGAATTGTTCTAAACTTAAAAAACGGAAAGACAAAACTATTATTCATCCTCCCAAAAGAAGCCTCATCCCAGTCATTTGAAAAAACTTATGAGTATGCTAATGCTATGTTAAAAGCAATCCATGATGCGACAGGAATAAGCATCACAAAAGACAACTACGCAAAAGTTTAGGATATGAAACCAAAATGGAGAGAATTAACCCACGCTTATGGCAGCGCTGAAGATATTCCTGAAATCTTAGGTTTATTGAAATATGGAGATCAGGAAGATCGCAAAGAAGCCATTGATTTATTGTATGGAAACATCTTTCATCAAGGCACCATCTATGAGGCTACAGGTTTCGCAGTAGAATTTTTAATCGACCTACTCCTTGATGCAAAAGCAGAAGACAAAAAAGAAATCTTTGGACTCATAGGCTCGATTTATCAAGGCACTTACAGAGTTCCGGTAAAATTAAACGCGAAGAACATCATCGAAAAAAGAATAGCAGAAATTAAGCAATATTACAACAGCACTGAAAGTGAAGAAAGAGTTTGGTGCGAGGAAGGGCTCGAGTATCTTCAGGAATTTGCAGTATTGATTGGCAATTGAGCTTTGGTACAATTTTTGATTTCAAGTCCTTATGAAAACTTTACTACTGCTATTGATGTGTATTATCCTAAATTTCGGATACGCTCAGAATGATACCATAACTATAAACAACATCACTGTTATCACTAACTCAAGTATAACTTTACCTTGTGCAAATAAGGTCGAGATATTTCAAGACAAGCAAGGTATCCATCATACTAATCTCAGCATTCAAACTTACAAGAAAGAACCGAACATTTCACTCAGTTTCGATCAAGAGCCTGATAGCTTCAAGGTATATCAAAGGGTAGCTTATAGGAATGGCTGGAGAATGTCCGAAACAGAAGGAGTTTATTATTACAAAATAAATGATCTTGATACGAATTTTAATATGTATGATTCCTGGAAACTGATTGATCAAAACAACAAGAGCATCAATCTTTCAGGGTTCAAGAACTACCCTATTAAAAAAGAGGTATTTTTCAAAAACAATGCAGATTCCGTACGAACTACTTTTAAAAAGTTTATGACTAAATATTATGGTACGGATACAAATACTCTAATAGATTCAAAGATCCCTCCTACAGTATTCAATAACGAAGTTATGTTCATAGAGTATAGAAACTCAAAAGTATTTAAGACAATATTGACTTTTGAGATTTTACTTGGAGAATGTTAAACTACTGGATCCTAACCCAATACATGTTCATCAATTAAAGGAAGTACTTCTTCTATGAATTCTGTTTCATGGATTTTAAGTGTATCCAGTTCAAAACGGTATTCCTCAAAACCACTTTCTCTAGGTTTTAGCTTCAATAGGAATGTCTTTTTTTGAGAACCTTTGTTACCAGGGATTTCGATTTTAACTTTATGTATTTCATCCCATTCCACCTGACCGGTTTGGTTTGTCCAAAGACTTTTGGGGGTAACTTTTATGACAGTTTTCGGTGCTAGATACCGCAACAAAAACATGAGCCCTAATCCACCTAATAGAATCATTCCAGCTCCATCCCACTTAGTCCATTCAACATTTTGGGCGGAATATCTCAAAATACCCGCTCCTAAACCCAAGAAACACAACACTGCGATAACCAATGGCCTCTTAGAGTTACTTTTTATGATAATTGGTTTAGACATTAGAAGTTCAAGTCAAGGCACCTTTTGTACATTTGAACCGTATTTTCCATTCCCAAATATAGTGCATCACAAATTAAAGCAAGACCAATAGACACTTCGTTTAGGAAGGGTATATGCTGTTTGAAAAAATTCAAGTTTTGCATATTTAAATCATTTCCAGCATTAAGTACTAAACCTGCTTCTTTCGCTT
>JALEGO010000242.1 GCA_022763165.1 Flavobacteriales bacterium | reverse complement strand
CTCTCTTTCTCAGCATACCGTTTTTTTCTTTTTCCGTTTTTGGGTTTGCAGGAGATGAGGAGAAAAAGGTTCTCTACTTCCATGTTGGAGCACCTAAAACAGGATCTAAAGCCATCCAATATGAATGCTCGGGGCGGAGAGAAGAATTGGCAAAGCTCGGGGTGTTTTATCCTCCTTCGGCAAATCATGTGAATCATTCGATGGAAATTCAGAAAATTCTCAATGACAAGGCAGAGGAGACAAAAAAATGGATTTTAAAAGTAAAAGCACAATCTAAAGATTTCAAATCAATCTTGTTAAGTGATGAGTGTGCAACTTTGTTCACTAATGATCCTCGATTTCATGAGTTTTTGACTTTTTTAGATCAAAATTTTTCTGTGAAATATATTTATTGTGCTCGAAAAATTATCCCCTCTGTTGGATCACATTTAACAATGGATATTATAAATGCGATTCTCACTAACAATAGTGATACACTTAATATTGATGAGCTCATAAAAAATTATATAATTCAGATGAATTATATGACCCAGATAAATGCGGTTCTCACCAACAATAGTGACACATTTAATATCGATGAGCTCATAAAAAATTATATAATTCAGCGTATCGATTCTTATGACTTTTATTCTGGTCTAAATACTACTTTTTTATCTTATGAAGACCTGGCGAAGAGTGGAAAACTAGTTCAAACGTTTTTTGATCAAGCCATGGGACTGAAAAAGGAGATTTCAGATAGATCTTTTAATACTATGGGACATTATGACGGACGTGCAATGGGTTTTACAGATAAACAACTCGCCCACCTTGAACGTATTTTTTCTGTTACAAAAGGGTCCCTTGTTGTAGCTTATCATAAACCTGATTCGAGCTTAGAATTATCTAAGGTACTTTGTTCACTTATCAGAGAGAGGGCTAAAAAAATATTAAATGCTCCCATATACCATATGGGAGAATCTAATCCTTACCCATCAATTGGATTTTCTGCTTTTGAGCGTTCTCATAGGTGGACTGAAGGAACAAAAGCTTCAGTAACTGTTCCTTTGGCGGAAATGGAACCTCGTCCCTCCCATATTTCTTTTTTTGATACGAGAGGCCTTGTAATTGCTAATCATACACAAGATCTAACCGTAAAAGTGAATGGAAAGGAAGTTGGTCTCTATGTTTATACGCTCAGCAATAATAGTCAGAGAATTGACATCTCTCTGTCTAAAGAAGATGATTTAGCAAAAATTGAATTTGAAATCCCCCATGCGGCAAGCCCTTTGGATTTAGGGATTAATCCTGACCAAAGAAAACTTGGCGTATCATTTAGAGAGGTCCATTTTCAGTTTGAGTAGTAAAGTCTCCCATCACACAAGCAGTAGAATATTCAGAGGAGCCTCAGCGAGCCGTTAATTCATGGGTGAAGTCCTTTTTGTACCTCGTATTACTGACTTTTTTGATTTTCTTGACTTTGGATTCAATTCGATGTAACTCGTTGCTATCATACAAGAGTTACTTTAGGATTTGTATGGTTGCCAATTGTCTTAAAGGGATTATTTTTATGAAACATAGATTTGCATTCATAGCGTTTCTGTCTCTCCTTCTCAGCATACCATTTCTTTTTTCCGGTTGTGGGAAAAGTTCAGAAGAAGATAAGGAGAAAAAGCTTCTTTATTTCCATGTTGGAGAACCTAAAACAGGCTCTAAAGCCATCCAATATGAATGCTCAGAGCGGAGAGAAGAGTTGGCAAAGCTCGGGGTGTTTTATCCTCCTTCGGCAAATAATGTGAATCATTCTGTGGAAATTCAGAAGATTCTCAATGACAAGGCAGAGGAGACAAAAGAATGGATTTTAAAGGTAAAAGCACAATCTAAAGATTTCAAATCAATCTTGTTAAGTGATGAGTGTGCAGCTTTGTTCACTAATGATCCTCGATTTCACGATTTTTTGACTTTTTTAGATCAAAATTTTTCAGTGAAATATATTTATTGTGTTCGAAAAATTGTCCCCTCTGTTGGATCACATTTAACAATGGATATTATAAATGCAGTTCTCACTAACAATAGTAACACACTTAATATTGATGAGCTCATAAAAAATTATATAATTCAGATAAATTATATGACTCAGATAAATGCGCTTCCCACCAACAATAGTGACACATTTAATATTGATGAGCTCATAAAAAATTATATAATTCAGCGTATTGATTCTTATGACTTTTATTCTCGTCTAAATACTACTTTTTTATCTTATGAAGACCTGGCAAAGAGTGGAAAACTAGTTCAAACGTTTTTTGATCAAGCCATGGGACTGAAAAAGGAGATTTCAGATAGATCTTTCAATACTATGGGACATTATGACGGACGTGCAATGGGTTTTACAGATAAACAACTCGCCCACCTTGAACGTATTTTTTCTGTTACAAAAGGGTCTCTTGTTGCAGCTTATCATAAGCCTGATTCCAGCTTAGAATTATCTAAAGCGCTTTCTTCTCTTATCAAAGAGAGAACTGAAAAAATATTAAATGCTCCCATATACCATATGGGAAAATCTAATCCTTACCCATCAATTGGATTTTCTGATTTTGAGCGTTCTCATAGATGGACTGAAGGAACGAAAGCTTCAATAACTCTTCCTTTAAAAGACATGGAACGTCGTCCCGCCCGCGTTTCTTTTTTGAATACTCGCGGCCTTGTAACTGACAGTCATTCACAAGATCTAACCGTAAAAGTGAATGGAAAGGAAGTTGGTCGCTATGTTTATACATCCAGCAATAATAATCAGACAATTGATATCCCCCTACCTAAAGCTGACCAAGCAAAAATTGAATTTGAAATCCCCCATGCGGCAAGTCCTTTTGATTTAGGGATTGGTGATGACAAAAGAACACTTGGCATATTATTTGATGAGGTTCATTTTCAGTTTTGAGCAGATAAAGCTCCACACCGCAAGCAGTAGAATATTTAGAAGAGTTTCATGTTTAAAGGACTTATTTTTATGAAACATCGATCTGTATTTATAGCGATTCTGCCCCTCTTTCTCAGCATACCGTTTTTTTCTTTTTCCGCTTTTGGATTTGCAGGAGATGAGGAGAAAAAGGTTCTCTATTTCCACGTTGGAGCCCCTAAAACAGGAACTAAAGTTATCCAATATGCATGTTCAGACAGTAGAGAGGAATTAGCAGAGCTCGGGGTGTATTATCCTCCTTCAGAAAATATTGTGAATCATACGGAAGAAATTTGGAAGATTCTCAAAGGAAAAGCAGAGGAGACAAAAGAATGGATTTTAAATTTAAAAGAACAATCTAAAGATTTCAAATCAATCTTGTTAAGTGGTGAGGGTGCAGCTGAGTGCTTTGAGGACCCTCGATTTCATGAGTTCTTGACTTTTTTAAATCAACATTTTGCGGTGAAATATATTTATTGTGTTCGAAAAATTGTCCCCGCTATTGGGTCAACCTTAACAATGAACATTATAACAATGGATATTTTAAATAAATGTGGAAATATTGACGCATTTGATATTGATGATGCCATAAAGGCCCGTATAAATAAGCGTATCAATTCTTATAACTTTTATTCTCGTCTAGATACTACTTTTTTATCTTATGAAGAGCTGACGAAGAGCGGAAGTTTCGCTCAAACGTTTTTTGATCAAGCTATGGGACTGAAAATAGAGATTCCAGATAGACCTATTCATACTATGGGAGACTATAGCCGTGGAACGGATTTTACACATACACAACTCTCACATCTTGAACGTGCTTTTTCTGTTGAAGAGGGGGCCTTTGTTGCAGCTTATCGTGGACCTAACCCTACCTTAGAATCAAGTAATGTAGTTTCTGCTTTTTTTAGAGAAAGAACTAAAAAAATATTAAACGGGTCCTTTATTGCAGCTTATCATGGATATAACCCTACCTTAGAATTATCTAAGGTGCTTTCTTCTCTTATCAGAGAGAGAACTGAAAAAATATTAAACACTCCCAAGTTTCATATGGGAGAGTTTAGCCCCTATCCATCAAGTGGATTTTCTGCTTTAGAGGGGTCCCATAGATGGACTGAAGGAACGAAAGCGTCAATAGCTGTTCCTTTAGCAGATATGGAACCCCGCCCCTCTCGCGTTTCTTTTTTTAATACGAAAGGCCTTGTAACTGCTAATCACTCACAAAAGCTAATCGTAAATGTGAATGGGGAGGAAGCTGGTAGTTATGATTATACACTTACCAATAATAATCACACAATTGAGATCTCTCTGCCTGAAGCTGGCCCAGCAGAAATTAAATTTGAAATCCCAAATGCGATAAGTCCTTCAGATTTAGGGATTAGTGGCGATAAAAGAACCCTTGGCGTATCATTTGGAGAGGTTCAGCTTCAGTATTAAATAGGTAAAGGACTCCCTCGCAAGGAGTGCTTTATGAATTCATGG
>JALEGO010000241.1 GCA_022763165.1 Flavobacteriales bacterium | reverse complement strand
TTATGCATTGATAGGTGCCGGGGCCGTGATCACAAAAGAGGTTAAACCTTATGCATTAATTGTAGGGAATCCCGGTCGGCAAATTGGATGGGTGAGTACACATGGACACAGACTTGAATTCGATGGAGATATCGCTGTTTGTCCAGAAAGCAATGAAAAGTATCAAAAAGCTGATAATCTTGTAAAAAGAATTGAATAGAAGATGAGTATTGATGGAGTAGTAAAGTTTGCTGTTGTTGGTGCTGGGCATATTGGGAAGCGTCATGCTGAAATGATCAATAGGAATCCGGAGGCTGAACTTGTGGCACTCTGTGATATCAAAGATAAAGGTGAACTTTCTCTTGAAGCATTCGATGTCCCATTCTTTAGCAATGTAAATGATCTTTATAATTCAGGACTCGATTTTCAAGTAGTGAATATTTGTACACCAAATGGATTGCACGCAGATCAGTCAATTCAGGCATTAGAGCATAAAAAGCATGTGGTGTGTGAAAAACCAATGGGGCTTTCAAAGGAAAGATGTGAAAAGATCATTTTCAAATCGCTCCAAGTTTCTAAGCAAGTATTTTGTGTAATGCAAAACAGATATTCTCCGCCATCTGTTTGGTTGAGAGAAATTATGGATAGTCGTGCCCTGGGTAAAATTTTCATGGTACAGATCAATTGTTATTGGAATAGGGATAACCGATACTATAAACCTGGTGGATGGAAAGGTACTAAAGACCTGGATGGCGGAACTTTGTTTACACAATTTTCTCACTTCATTGACATCATGTATTGGTTATTTGGGGATATACATAACATAAAAGCCTCGTTTTCTGATTTTACACACAAAGATTCAACTGACTTTGAGGATTCGGGAGTAGTTTCATTCGATTTTATCAATGGAGGGATGGGTTCTATCAACTATTCCACAGCTGTATGGGGCCAGAACATGGAAAGCAGTATGACAATTGTTGGGGAGAAAGGTTCCATCAAAGTCGGAGGGCAATATATGAATGAGGTAGAGTATTGCCATATAGATGGCTATCAAATGCCAACACTACCTGAGGCTGGTCCAGCTAATGATTATGGAGCCTATAAAGGTTCTGCCGCAAATCATCATCTAGTGATCAAAAATGTTGTTGATACCTTAAAAGGAAGAACCACTGTTTCTACCAATGCCCTTGAAGGACTCAAGGTTGTAGAAATTATTGAAAGAATATATAATCTAAAGAGAAAGAATTACTAAAATGTACGAAGACATCATCAATAAAAAAGCGAAAGTAGCACTAATAGGTCTTGGGTATGTTGGTTTACCAATAGCCTTGGAGTTTGCCAAAAAGGTTAGTGTTATTGGGTTTGATATCAATGAGGAACGCATTAATATGATGAAAAACAATATTGATCCTTCAGAAGAGCTCGATTCTTCGGCTTTTGATGGATGTGATATTGAATTTACCTGTAATCTTGAGGATTTAAAAAGTGCTCAATTCTTCATTGTAGCTGTTCCAACACCTATTAATGAGTTTAATCAGCCTGATTTAAGACCGTTGTTAAGTGCGTCTAGAACTGTTGCGCAATGTTTGAAAAAAGGAGATTATGTAGTATTTGAATCTACTGTTTATCCGGGATGTACTGAAGATGACTGTATACCTGTACTTGAAGAAGTCTCAGGACTAAAATGGAAGGATGATTTCAAAGTCGGATATTCACCAGAAAGAATTAATCCGGGCGATAAAGAGCATACAATTGTAAATGTAAAAAAGGTTGTATCGGGTTGTTCTCCTGAATCTTTAGATCAGATTGCTAAGGTCTATGAAATTGTGGTTCAGGCTGGAGTTCACAGAGCGCCAACGATTAAAGTCGCAGAGGCCGCTAAAATCATTGAGAACACTCAACGAGATGTGAATATTGCATTGATGAATGAGCTATCTATTATTTTTGATAAAATGGACGTCAATACATTTGATGTTCTAGAAGCTGCTGGGACGAAATGGAATTTTCTTGGCTTTAGACCCGGTCTTGTTGGTGGGCATTGTATCGGTGTAGATCCTTATTATTTAACACACAAAGCAGAGCAGTTTGGCTACCACGCCAAAATAATTAACTCAGGTCGCTATGTGAATGATAGTATGGGTTTTTGGGTAGCAAAACAAACAGTCAAGAAGATTTTGGCAACAGGAGAAAATGCAAATGGAGCCAAAGTTTTAGTAATGGGAGCTACTTTCAAAGAGGATGTATCGGATATTAGAAATTCAAAAGTAGCTGATGTTATTAAAGAGCTACAATCCTATCGAGTTCAAGTTGATGTTGTGGACCCACATGCCTCTTCCAAAGATCTCGAACATGAATATGGCTTTGGATTGGTAAGTGAGCCAGATGGACCTTATCATGCTGTAATTGTTGCAGTTAATCATAAAGAGTACATGGGTAAATCAAAAGACTATTTTGAAAGTTTGCTTAAAGAAAATGGGCTTTTTGTTGATGTCAAAGGTATTTACAAGAATTTTCAAGGCCAATTGAATTACTGGAGTCTTTAAGAATGAAGAAGGTTTTAATAACAGGAGGTGCAGGCTTTATAGGTTCACATGTTGTGAGGCTATTTGTAAATCAGTATCAGGATTATTTGATTTACAATTTGGATGCTCTTACGTATGCCGGAAATCTCGAAAACCTTACCGATGTTGAAAATAAATCAAACTATAAGTTTATCAAGGGTGATATTACAGATGGTGATTTCATAAATGATTTATTTTCAGACATACAATTTGATGCTGTGATACATCTGGCTGCAGAATCGCATGTGGATCGCTCTATTTCTGACCCTTTGTCCTTTATCAATACAAATATTATTGGTACTGTGAATCTCTTGAATGCGGCAAAAAGTGTTTGGGAAGGCAATTGGTCGGATAGGTTGTTCTATCACGTTTCAACTGATGAGGTTTATGGGTCTCTTGGAGATACGGGATTTTTTGTGGAGTCTACTTCTTATGATCCTAAAAGCCCATATTCAGCGTCTAAAGCTAGCTCTGATCACTTAGTGAGGGCTTATGGCAATACATATGGATTACCCTATGTTATTTCAAATTGTTCTAATAATTATGGCCCAAATCAGTTTCCTGAAAAACTAATCCCTTTGTGCATTAACAACATAAAGAACAATAAGCCCCTACCAATATATGGCAAGGGAGAAAATATTCGAGATTGGTTATACGTTAAGGATCATGCTACTGCTATAGACAATGTCTTCCATAAAGGAGAAAATGGGGAGACTTACAACATAGGGGGGCACAATGAGTGGACAAATATTGATTTAGTAAGACTTTTATGTGATGTGATGGATGAGGCCTTAGAGCAAGAAATAGGGACTTCACAAAAGCTAATCACATTCGTTAAAGATCGTGCTGGACATGATTTGCGATATGCTATTGATGCATCGAAAATTGATAAGGAATTGTCGTGGAAACCAAGTTTAACCTTTGAAGAAGGTATTAAAAAGACTGTGAAATGGTATCTGGACAATGAGTCTTGGTTAGATCATGTGACGAGTGGTAAGTATCAACAATATTATCAATCTCAATACGAAGAGCGTTAGGTGGCTGAGGTTGTCATAAATCAGGGGAAGCAACTTAAAAATATTGACTTTGCTGATTACGAAGTCGAAGAGGCGGTAGAAACGATTCTTGATTTAATTGTGTTTCCTTTGTATATCGCCAAAAGTGTTATCACCACATCTTTGGTCTTCATTGCGTCTTTTATCTTAATATGTTATTTGACTACTGATCACATATGGTCAGGGCTGCTTTTGTTTTTATTATGTTTTATTACATCTATACCCACCCAGGTGTTTACAGCC
>JALEGO010000027.1 GCA_022763165.1 Flavobacteriales bacterium | reverse complement strand
TTAAAAAGATGTTCTCTTTGCTATTTAGTGATGGATAAACAAAGGGATCTTTGATTGTTCGATAAGATCGAGTGTAGTCGATCCAAATAGAACCTCTCGAATAGTTGGATGGCTAAACGCCCCCATAACAATCATTCCTGCCTTGACATCATGCGCTTTCTTTAAAATCTGCAATGAAATATCATGAGTCTCTCGCGATTGGTGGACTTTGGCTTCATATCCATATTTCTGACAGAGCTCGAGGGCTGCTTGACCAACTTCACGGGCCTCTTCCTTATGTTTATGAACCGTAAAAATGTCGAGCCCTTTACCTGAGCCTACTCCAAGCAACAAAAACATATGCAGAGCACGCGCGGCTTGAAGACTTCCATCATAAGCGATTAGAACCCGCTCTCCCTTCTCAGGCTTTTGAGGAACCACAATAAGAGGACGAGGATTATCACGCACAACTTGCTTTACAGTGAGATCATTAGGTTTTTCTAATTCAAAATGAAATTCTGTTGTTTGACCTATTACAATCAGATCGTGTCGATGGGATAGATCCTCTATCACACCTGCAGGGGAACCCTTTTCTTCCACGTATTGAAAGTGTATCCCTGAAGAACGACATTCTTTCGCAAATACTTTTAGTGCTTCAGATAAATGCTGGTGTTCATTCTCAATTTCTTCTGCACCATAAATAGAATAGGCAGTGCCAACAAATGGCTCAGGCAGAGGCTCAACAATCCATGTTATGTCGAGAACACCAACACCCGTTAGTGCTGATTTATTACGCTTACATAAATCCACTGCAACCCTTTTTGCTTCTTCACCGGCCTCAGATCCATCGACAACCAATAACACTGATTTTAACACGTGACCTCCTTGGAACTGCTTTAATTATTTGATTTTAGGTTATCTGATTCCATGTAGAATATCAATGTTCAAATCAGACTTATCTCCCTCTAACGTGACATCGATATCGCGCTTGATGTTAAGGTTTACGATTAATGAGATTGCTTATCTTAGGCTTAGAAGGTGTACTACAATTTCATAAAAAAATTGAATTTATCTTTGAATTTCAGTATTTTATTTAGATTGTCCGCTTATAGTCGAAACCAGCCTTAGAGTATATAGTCTTTATTTATCTGCAGAAAAAAAGAGGGAATGCACCCTCTTTTTTATAAGTTTAAGACTCGCTCAAACACTCAGATTCTTGGCCACAAAATCCCAATTAATAAGATGTGCTAAAAACGTATCCACATAATCAGGGCGGCGATTTTGATAATCCAAATAGTAAGCATGTTCCCACACATCACACGTGAGTAATGCTTTGTGTCCGTGGGTCATAGGAAGATCTGCGTTGCCCGTTTTGGTGATTTTGAGAACGCCCTTATCTGACACAAGCCAAGCCCAACCGCTACCAAATTGACTAATGGCAGCTTGTTTGAATTGATCTCGAAAAGTATCAAAACTCCCAAAATCTCTTTCTATAAGTGAAAGAATATCTGATGGCGGCTGTCCACCTCCAGACGGCTTCATACAATGCCAGTAAAATGTATGATTCCATACCTGAGCAGCGTTATTGAAAATACCAACCTTATCCGCCTGACCTGACACTTCAAGGATGACATCTTCCAAAGATTTTCCGGCAAGAGGGGTGTTTTGAGTTAAGTTGTTCAAATTCGTTACATAGGCTTGATGATGTTTTCCATAATGAAAACTTAGGGTGTTTGCACTGATGTGCGGCTCCAAAGCCGACATATCATAAGGCAAAGGGGGAAGAGTAAACGTCATAAAACCTCCAATTTCATTGATTTTCCGCTTCACTATAGAGCAGTTTGCTGTTTTGGAAAACGTGATTTTAGAAACTTTTTTCAGACATGAAATTTTAGTTGATCTCATGACCTGAACTTGTGTATTGAAGTTAAAATGATGTCAAAGTTATTTCGTTTTTCTGAATCCACAAAAAATATTACTAGAGACCTGGCGTTTCTTAGTATCATTTTTGGATTATTATTTTTTGTTTTCTTAAATTCCAGACCTTTGTCGGCACCTGATGAGGGGCGTTATACTGAAATTCCCCGTGAAATGGTAGAGTCTGGAGACTATGTGACACCACGCTTAAATGGCGTAAAATATTTCGAAAAGCCACCTCTTCTATACTGGATGGGGGCTGCCTCAATTAAACTTTTTGGACCAAAAGAGTGGGCTATGCGTTTTTGGCCTGCACTTCTTTCGCTCCTCGGATGCCTTATGGTCTACGGAATGGGAGCGATGTTGTATGGTAGACGCCCCGGCCTTATCGCCGCAAGCGCTTTAGGATCTTGCCTTTACTACTATGCACATAGTCAGATTATGATCATTGATAGCACAGTCTCGTTCTTCATGAGTCTTGCTCTCTTTTCTTTTTTCTTGGCACACAAAAATATTGAGAATAGATCTAAAAATATTTATTTAACAAGCTTCTTTATTTCAATGGGACTTGCTGTTCTTGCCAAAGGATTGATTGGAGCTGTTTTACCTGGCCTTGTCATTCTCATCTGGTCAGGAATAATGAGATCGTGGCGCACTCTCCTTCTCGCTTTCAAACCATGGGGGATTGCGCTTTTCTTCTTGGTCGTCGCTCCCTGGCATATTTTAGTAAGCCTTAAAAATCCGGAATTTCCTTATTTTTACTTTATTCATGAACACTTTTTACGCTTTACAACAACCGTACATGGACGCAAGAAATTTCCAGGTTTTTTTGTTCCCATTTTCCTTCTAGGTTGGTACCCGTGGGTTGTCTTTATTCCTCACGTTATCAAAAAAACATACCTCACACTAAAGTCGCGTCTTGCAGAAGAACCATTTCTTTCATTTTTGATGATCTGGGTCGTCACAATTTTTATTTTCTTTAGCGTCTCTAACTCACAGTTAATCCCATACATCCATCCTATTTTTGCTCCTTTTGCCCTTATAATCGGACGCTTTTTAGGTCAACTTATGGATGACAACAACACACAGAGTTTGGAAAACGCTCTAAAAGGATTAATTACGTTTTCGTGGATGATTGCTATTCTTCTTCCTATCGTTTTGTATCATTTTGATTTACCTGTACCCCTTATTTTAAAGCTCATAGTAGGC
>JALEGO010000240.1 GCA_022763165.1 Flavobacteriales bacterium | reverse complement strand
CTTTCTTCCCTATAGGGTTTCACTTCATTTACCAATATTTCGAAAGCGTCAAAATCGACTTTTGCTTTTTTGAAAACTAGAGTTTCATGGGGTTCGTTGGAAAGTTGCTGTTCCTCTTCTTGTTGAGCATTTGAAATGATAAGCACGCAAGATATCAGCGCAGTAATGATAATAATGGACGACCTTACTTTCATATTCAATGATTTTGGGTTAAATATTTCAAATTTTAGAAGAAATAGAAAGCTTCATTTAGTGAACGGAGCATTTGAATTAGTGAAGTATTATAAATTTGTGCTGGAATGAAAAAAGTTCTTGTTTTATGTTTTTTATTGTTGTGCTTTGCTTCAAGTAAAAGTACAAACGTATATGTAGGAACTTATCTCAACGATATTACAAGTTTTGACCTAAAAGAAGGGCGGTTCAAAGCAGACCTAAAACTCTGGTGTAAGTGGGTAGGAGACTCTATTATTCCACCCATTCAATTCACAAATGGAGAATTGGATTCAAAAGAAATCATTCGATTTGAAAGAGATGGGGAATGGAATAGCGTCCAGTGGAGGATCCAGGGAACTTTTAGAGGAACATTTCCGCTGCACAATTTCCCATTTGACAATCAAGACCTTCAAATAAAGATAGATTTACCCCTAACAGAGGGTAATTTATTACCAGATTTGGCTGGTAGCGGGATGGAAAATCAGTTTTCTATTACAGGGTGGCAATACGAGCCTTATTTTAAAGCAGAAACAAAAAAAAGTGCCTACTACAGTGATTTTGGTTCAATAGCATTTGAAGGTAAACCTTTTGAAATGAGTACAGTAGTCTTTTTTGTAAATATGAAAAGACCGCCTACGGGTTTGATTATTAAATATATCACGCCTTTGCTTATCATAATTTGTGTGGCCATTTCGGCACTTTTCTTACCTGCTGAAAACGTAGACATAAGAGGGGATTTGTCGGTGAACGCACTTTTGGCCTGTGTAGCTTTTCAATTCGCACTCTCAGGAAGCATACCAGATGTCAGCTATATGGTGTTGGCTGACAAGTTTTTCATAGTGAGTTATGTCATTATTCTGACAGTAATTCTATTGGTAAATGTAACCTTTAATTTGTCTTTGAAAGATGATAAAAAGGCTAACAAAGTGGACCGCATTGCATATATGGCTCTGCCTATTTTTCTGCTAATTTTTGCCATACATCAGATTGTGACAGGTGTACAAAAAGAGGAACAAAAAGAAGTAATAGCCTACAATGGACCTACTTTACAATCTTCAAAAGACACCATCAATTTTGGTGTTTTTCGGTTGAGCAATCTCAATCGCATGGGTATTCAATCCGGGTTGATCAAAAGAGGATTATATTATAATGTTAAAGGAGGAAAGAAGGAGCATCTGATTGAACGCATTCCTTCTATGACCAACAAATATGTTCGCTTATTACCCAATGGTGGACTCATTGTTACATGGAAGTTAAAACCAAATTTGAAGTGGGGGGATGGAACTGCTATCACCTCTGAAGATCTGGCTTTTTCTCTTGATTTAAATCCTGATGACAATCGCGAAAGGGTTGAAATTATAGATGAACTGACAATTGATGTACACTATAAAAATCGCATGAACAATGTCTTAAACGCATTCAGGTTTTTGCCAGAACATCATTTTTCACCAGTTTTTGAGTCTGGAGGTATTGATAGCATTGACAAAGAATTATATGTTAAGCCTTACCCTCTTGATGGGCCGTACATTTTGGATACGTTCTTTTTAGACTCCTTGGTCAGGTTCAAAAGAAACCCTCATTTTCCAGGATCTCAACCGGCCATCAAGTATGTTCAAATTAAAAAGATTAGAAAAGGGCAAAAGTCACCTGATTTACTTCGCGATGGTGATTTGGATATATCTTCCTATTTGAGCATGAATACTTATAACATCGTGAAATCATATGATCATATGCAAACAAGGGTAGAGTCTTCGCCCAGACTTATCTATTTGCACCCTGATTTGAATGTGCCCATGTTGAATGATATCAATGTAAGAAAAGCGATTGCTCATGCGATTAACCGGGATTCTATTCATAGCTACATGGATGGATATATGGGGGGATTGGCGCATTCTTATCGGAGTTATTTATCAGAAGATCAGATAGATACTGTTGTTTTTTATGACTACAATCCTGACAAAGCGAGGACATATTTGAGAGCTGCCAACGTCAGTGTTAACCAACCCATAAAGCTATTTGCTTACTTCAGAGATGGAGATTTTCCGGAGACCAAAAGTGTTAACCAAATTGCTAAGGATCTGCGAAGAATTGGCTTAAATGTACAATTGGAAAAGGTTAGAAGTACGCTGAAATTAATTAAACCAGGAAATCATGGAGGGCTGGTTTTTACGACCACTTCTTACACGAAGGGTGATTTTGGTAAATTTTGGAATATTCCCCAAGATAAAGCCACTAAAACGTATCGTTTGGATACCGCGCAAATGCTGGTAGATGAATGGTTGGTTCAAAAGGTTGACGATTATAAAAGGACCTTCTTTTTGGAACGAAAAACTGCAATTTCCAAACAGGTTCAAGAGAAATACATGAAGCTTTTACCGACTATACCCTTGATTTATTTGTCTGAAAAAAGTGTCTACCCAAGAAATTTTGTGGGATGGGATCACATGGCCACTGATAATCGTTGGTGGAACGCTGAAAATTGGTATTTCTTACCTGATACAAATGCTAGAGTAGATGTCAATATGAAAAAAGAAGTGGAACCCTCTGAAACAAAAATAGAGGAACCTGGGTTTTTCAGTAGACTCTGGAGTTGGTTTGATTGAGCCAAAAGACTAAATGTAATTATTATTGAGGCAGTCGGTCTCTGGACTTAGCTCGAGAACCTGTCAGAGGAACTTCCTAAACAACCCTTATCGCACATTAATCAATTTACTTTCCCATTTCACCTAATCATTCGAAATTCCTTGTTCGATATTCAATATTCAAATAAAGGCAAAAGGTGTATGACAAGAGTGTTAATATACCACTGTCATGTCGACTGAAACGAAGTGGAATGGAGACATCTTTTGTAATTAGCATAACGTGTCGCTTCATAGATGTCTCGACCGCGTTTCACTCGCTCGACACGACTCTTGAGGTTATTCAACTCTTCGATTAAATGCTTCAATATGCCAGCACATGACAAATAGATGAAACATAGGCCACGCTAATACCCAGGATTGAAATGGCAGCTCCAGATGAGAAAAACCTGAATTTACTTGGTTTTTGGAAGCTTGAAAGCATTTCAAGATCACCAAAAAAATTAGAAAATCTAGTTTTTTTAAATCTGGACTAGAATGGAAAGCCTGAGAAAGGTCTTGAAATCAATAAATTTCTTTTAACCATTCTTTGAGAGAAGGAATGATATCAGGTACATTGTTTGTGATTATGCCATGATTCATGCCCGAAAAAACTTCAAAACGCTTTTTGCAGTTCAGTTTTGAATAAATATGTTTAGTGTAGTCCACAGGAAAGATGGTATCTGCATCCCCTTGGAACACGAGTACGGGAACTTCAATTTCAGAAATTGGCCGATCCAGTTTTGTGTAGGATAGTGAACTGAGTGCTCTTAATGAAATAGATCTCAGTGCCAATGGGTCTTGTTTCAGAAAATTATAAGCATTTCCAAAAAATTTGAGCTGAATTTTTTGAAGATCCAAATACATATCAACGGGAAATTGAGTGTCGGAGAATATTCTTGAACTCATGTTCAGAAGAATAGGACGCAATGTTTTGGCAATTGTAGGATATTTAAGGAAGTTAGTGTTTTGGTAGTCTGTAAGATCTGCAAAATTCTGACACATTACACTTTGAATGCGATGATCTTTTGCCGCCAAATAGAGTGCCACAATGCCGCCTTGGCTGGATCCCAGCAATGAAACCTTGGAATTGAATCGATCCGCAGCGAAGGTGATAGCCGCTTGTACATCTTCCATGATCTCTTGAATGGTATAGTCACCCCTCAATCCAGTGCTTCTCCCATGTCCTCTAGGATCGATACCCACAAAATTGTATCCTTCTTTTCCCAATTTATACATGATTTCGGAATAGCACATGGAATACATGGCAGTTCCAGGAATCATAATAATTGTTGGCGCCTTTTTGCTGTATTCGAAAACATCTAAGTGAATCGTGTGTTGTGCTGATTGAATACTGGTATGTTGGAAATATCTATGATAGGGAGTATATCCGTACTCCTCTGCTAAACGGTCATAGTGAATATAAACGTCATCATTCTTATGATATGAGAGTGCCTCCATGCGATATTGCTTTTGCCCAAGATCAAAATTTTATTCTGAAAAAAGCTGTTAATAACATTTTTTTTTCAAAAGAGATTTCCACAAATAGCCTGAAGATAATCGAGGGATAAACTATAATTTAGCAAAAAATTGGATAAAAAACAAGTGATGGAAATTGATTCTGAACGAAATATACTACTGAATAATGGAACTAGTCGACCCATTTCTTTGGATTTCTTCAATCCTAAAACATCTGATTCAAAGCCTATTGTGATCTTTTGTCATGGCTTTAAAGGTTTCAAAGATTGGGGACATTTTAATTACGTAGCTGAAAGGTTTTCATCTCTGGGGTTTGGTTTTGTAAAATTCAATTTTTCACACAATGGATCAAAAGCCCCAGATTTTTTTGATACTCCAGATCTGGAAGCCTTTGGCCAAAATAATTTTTCTCGAGAATTAGATGATTTGGATTTGGTCATTGACTGGGTTGAGGAGCATGCAACCGAGTTCAATTGGGATTTAAATCGACTTTTTTTAATGGGACATAGTAGAGGCGGGGGTGTGGTTTTGTTGAAGACATCAGAAGATAATCGTGTAAAAAAATGTGTTACTTGGGCCTCGGTTCAGCGCTTCGATCGAGGTATGAATGATGAAACATTAGAGCGATGGAAATCAGAAGGAGTCATGTACGTAGAAAACTCCAGAACAAATGTGCAGATGCCACTGTACTATCAACTCTATGAGGATTTTGTTAAAAACAAGTCGAGACTGGATATTCAACATAACATTACTGGAATAGAAGTGCCGGTGCTTCTTATTCACGGAACCGCTGATGATGTAGTTCCCTATCAGGAGGCGGAAAATTTACATCGCAGTATTCCCAAATCTCAGATCAAATTATTGAATGGCCAAATGCATTCTTTCGGAGCAAGTCATCCCTTTGATGGAACAATATCTAGAGGAGTGGAAATGGTGCTCGAAGCTTCAATTGAGTTTTTTGACGTTTAAGCTTATATACAATGAAACAAATAAATTTCCCTGAAAATCTCAAGTTCATTCTCAGAGAAGAAGGGCTTTATGAAGACGATAGCCATGATCCGTTTTCGATTACCGTAATGGAATCTGAATACAAAGGAAAAGATACAATCTGCTATCAGGTTGAATTTGACGCTTCTGATAGCATTGGTCATATTGGCAACATAGTTAAGGCAAAAGGCCTTATTGTAGATGGTGATGGCTGGGAAAATTATTTGAGGCAATATATTGCCCATAAAGAGAGGGGATTAGAAAAGAAGATTATTGGAGATTCGGAAGCATCAACCTGTGTATTGTGGACGAAAAAAGAACAGGATTTTAAAAAAATGATGTCATTAATCTTCAAGTTTTTTTATGACAAATCGGAGGTGACAGACATTTCTTAATCAAGACAATCTTTGTTGCTTGTGCCCATTTTATTTGGGATTGTTAATAATTCCATGTAACAATTTGACCAATTTAATCGTTGAATATATATCACATTCTCACAAATCTCAACATATGGAGGAGTTATATATAGATGAGGACCTTGACGGCATCAAAACAGCTAAAAGGTCTACTTTGTTTCCAGTCATCGTTGCTTATGGCATCATTGTACATGCCATTGTTTTTAAGTTTTTAGGTTGGCCAGGTAGTATTTTGATGCTGATTGGCTCTGGTTTCGCCTTCGCATGCGCAGTGAATAATTATTTAAATGAGCAGAAATTGTCAAGTTTACTTTTGAGTATTTTTTGGCTATCCTGGACTGCTTATATAGTTTATGGTGTCTTTTATAATGGAGGGCAACCTTTTAATCAAAATGGTATGGTCATTTATGGTTGCTCTATCTTAATATACTTTGTAGGGTTGCGAATTTTTAGGGTGCAATGATGTTATAAGCACTGAGAATCTAATCCTCAACAGAAAGCTTTAATCTTGCATTAGGTACTAATCCTAGGTCTGAGAAGTTTCCTTTTAGAAAGTCGTAATAAGCCGTTATACCAATCATTGCAGCATTATCCGTACAGTATTCAAACTTAGGAATAAAAGTCTTCCAAGAGTGTTCTTCTCCGATTTTCTGAAGCTTGCTTCTGAGCAGACTATTTGCTGATACACCACCGGCTATTGCAATTTGGTTTATTTTATGAGCCTTTGCCGCCAAAATGAGCTTATCGAATAGGGTTTCAACAATGGTATTTTGTATGGACGCGCAAAGATCTTGGAGATTGTTTTGAATGAAATCAGGATTTTTATCTGATGATTTGCGTACAAAATTCAAAACAGCCGTTTTGAAACCGCTAAAGCTGTAGTCAAAATTAGGCATATTGGCTTTTGGAAAAGTGAATCGCTTGGGATCTCCTTCTTTACCATATTTATCCACGAGTGGTCCACCAGGATAAGGTATTCCCAGCATTTTTGCAGCTTTATCAAAAGCTTCTCCGGCCGCATCATCTTTAGTTTGACCGATTACTTCCATATCATAAATATCTTTGACCAACACAATTTGAGTATGTCCACCAGAAACCGTTAAACATAAAAAGGGTAACTCAGGTTGATTTTGACCATCAATGAAGTGCGCCAGAATATGCGCTTTCATATGATTTACGGCTATCAAAGGTTTGCTCAAACCAATGGATAATCCTTTTGCAAATGAAGATCCAACCAACAAAGAGCCCAGCAATCCTGGTCCGTTAGTGTAGGCTATGGCGTCAATTTGATCAGGTTTTATATCGGCTACCTTTAAGGCAGCTTCGTAAGTCGTTGAAATATTTTGATCATGGGCCCTTGAGGCCAGTTCAGGAACAACCCCTCCATAACTTGAGTGAATAGCTTGGTTTGCTGTGATATTTGACAGAACCTCATTGTTTCTTAATACAGCAACGGATGTATCATCGCAGGAAGATTCAATTGCTAAAATATGTACCAAGTTGCTCATTTAAGATGCCAATTTTCTTCGCTTAAGTTCTTTCTTCAATATTCTGAATTCTTGCCCCATCTGTCCAGCAATTGCGGTATTCTCTTCAGCCCTTCTAATAAGATAGGGGAGTGTAGATTTTACTGGACCATAAGGCAAATATTTGCTTACATTATATTTTCTACTGGCTAAATTGAATGAAATGTGATCACTCATCCCATACAATTGTGAAAACCAGATTTTTGGATCATTGTTCTCCAACTGCCTTTTTTGCATCAGCTCTACAAGTAGGTTGCAGCTATTCTCGTTATGCGTGCCTGCACAAATTTCTACATGTTCGATGTTCTCAATTGCCATTTGCAAACTCAGATTATAAAGGTGATCTGTAGCTTCTTTACTTTTATTGATGGGGGATAATTCATTCAATTTTTGAGCTCTCAAATTTTCTTTTTCCAAATAGGCCCCTCTAACGATTTTCACACCCACCTTTACATTTTCAGCTTTAACCTTTTCCAATAAATTTGAAAAGTATTGTAAACGGTCCCTACGATACATTTGAAGTGTAGTAAACACGATTGCCCTTTCTTTGTTGTATTTTAAAATCATCTTTTCGCAGAGGTCATCAATCACTCCTTGAATCCATGATTCTTCCGCATCGATGTAAATGGGTGTTTTGAGTTGAAAGGCTGTATTACAGATCTGATCAAGCCGATTTTCAATAGAAACGAATTCAGCAACATCTTTATTCAGATCTCCGGCTTGTACTTTTTGCAGTACCTCAAAGGATCCTATTCCAGTAATTTTCATGCAAGCACATGGAATATTCTCATCTTCTGAAGATATTTTAACGATCTTGATCAGTTCTTCTTTAGTACGCTCAAAATCTGCTTCACTGTCTTCCCCTTCAACTGAATAGTCTAATATTGCGCCAATGCCTACTTTGCCTAAATTCTTGATGACTTTCAAATACTCGTTCTTATCCTCTCCGCCACAGAATTGACTATATATTGTTCTCTTTATGAGCCATTTGATTGGAAAGTGAACATTGAGTAAGAATCGGGTAATTTGGGATAGATACCTCACCAGTAATGGTTTGCTCATCATCCAAAATAGTAAATACGAAAGCCGAAGTTGCTTAGTGCTCTTGGATTTGAATGCTTCTTTGGTATCCTCAAAATTCACGTCATGGATTTGAAGCAAAAATAAAATTTGAAGGCGTATACAAAATATTAATAAACAAAAAAAGCCATGAAAAACATGGCTTTTTTATGTTGAATGTCTTTTGGTTTTATTCTGTGTCAGTAGATGTTCCATTCGCTCTGGCATCTCCTCCAAGATCCTCGAAATTTACATCTGTGAAGTTGTTGGTGATTTTGTCGACCATTCCAGCCTCGTGCTCATTCTTTAAAGAAATAATTTTCTTGATTGAATCAGTTAATGCATTACTGAACTTTTCGAAGTCTTCCTTGTATAAAAAGATTTTGTGTTTTTGATAGAAGAACGTACCATCATCATTGTATTTCCTCTTACTTTCAGTGATCGTGAGATAATAATCTTCTCCCCTTGTTTTTCGAACATCAAAAAAATAGGTTCTTTTACCAGCTCTTACGGCATTGGCATAAATTTCTTCTCTATCCCCTTCTATATTTTCATTTTCTTCCATCTTCAAATAAGTTAATTTCCAAAATTCTATACCACTTCCACATTGTCAAAAGTACGAATTTATTTGAAATTGGTGTAATCGTTAAATCCTAAGAGCATAGGACACAGGGAATTGAATAAGCATTATACTTAATCAAACAACTTTCTTTTGAGTTGTGAGTTTGTGTCGTTTGTTTTTTTGGATTTAAATGAAAATTGCCAAATTATGTGATGATTTGTTAATCTGAACTTAGCACTTTTTTTACTAGAAATCTGCCTCTTCTAGAAGTTGTTGTTGATGGATATTGGCATATTCACCTGCATTTTTGAGTAATTCTTCATGTGTGCCTTTTTCCAAGATCCTACCTTCGCCAATCACTATGATCTGGTCAGCAAATTTTAAAGTAGATATTCTGTGGGACATTATGATTGTTGTGATGTCGGTTGAAAAGTTTTCTAAGTTTTTCAAAATTAAAGTTTCAGTTTCAGTATCCACAGCGCTTAAACAGTCATCAAGCACCAATATTTTAGGCTCTTTGTAAAGGGCTCTGGCTATCGAAATTCGTTGCTTTTGCCCACCGGATAAATTAACACCTCGTTCCCCAAGCATAGTATCATAACCATCTGCCAAACCTTTTATGTTATGATCCACGTGAGCAAGTTTTGCGCTATTGATGATATGTTCAAGATCCTTATCAGATCTGGCTTCGGTTTCAAAACTAATATTATTACTGATGGTCTCAGAAAACAAGTAAACGTCTTGAGGTACATATCCGAGAGCAGGTTTTAAAACCTCGTTTGGAATATCATTGAGGTTATGACCATCAACTCTAATAACTCCTTGAGTAGGTAAGTATTGTTTACAAATCAAATTGGCAATGGTCGTTTTTCCAGAGCCGGTCCTTCCTAAAATACCTAAGGTTTGTCCTTTTTCAATTCTAAAAGTTAAGGCTTCAAGAGCATTGATGTCTGCATTTTCATATTTCAAGTAAACGTTCTCAAACTCAATGGTACCTTCTATATTATTAACTTTAGCAGTTCCATTTTTAATTTCTTGTTCAGCCTGAAGAAACTCATTGATTCTATCCTGTGAAGCAGCGGCTTGTTGCATTAAAGATGTTACCCATCCGAGAGCAGCAACGGGCCAAGTGAGCATATTTACATAAATAATGAATTCAGCTATGTTCCCTGGAGATAGACTTCCTTCAATGCAAAGCATACCACCAACAAAAACCGTGAGTATAGTGCTCAACCCAACAAGTAAAATCATCGCTGGATGGAATATTGCATTGGTTTTGACCAAGCTCATAGAGCTGTCCTTATAATTGTTACTTTGCTTTAAAAATTTTTCGGCAAATTGATCAAGTCTATTGTATGACTTTAAGATTCGAATGCCTGAAAAAGTTTCTTGTGCTGAGGTTGACAATTCCGACAATTGTTTTTGCACGTGCGCACTTTTTTTATTGATAATATTACTCACATAGTAAATAGTGAATGATAAGATGGGGAGTGGAAGGACACTATATAAAGTAAGCTCTGCATTAACGTTCAGCATTGTTACAAGTACAATCACAAATAACACTACCAAGTTAATGGTGTACATTATTGCTGGACCAACATACATGCGGACCTTACCAACGTCTTCGCTAATTCTATTCATGAGGTCTCCTGTGTTGTTCTTGCGGTAAAATGAGGATGAAAGTCTTTGATATTGATCGAAAATCTCATTTTTAAGGTCATACTCTATATATCTAGACATGATAATAATAGTTTGACGTGTTAAGAAAAGAAAAATCCCATTGAGTAAAGCAAAACCTACGATCAAAGCTGCATAGATTAATAATGTCTTTGTGATATCAGACTTTATTAAGTCATGACTTTCCGTTGCATCAAATAGCTTATAAATATGGACATAGTTTCCAACTTCATTGAATGCCCTTCTTACAATTTGGGCTGGGAAGACTGAAAACAACTTGGAAATCACTATGAACAATATTCCAAAACCGAGTCTCATTCGGTATTTCCAGAGATATTTATTTAAATACAGCAGTGATTTCATTCATGTTAAAGGTATAGCAAATTGATCAGTTTCATGAAAAATTCTCTTATGTATTATGAGCTTTAACCCTTTTGAAAGAGTGACCTGGATATGGACGACATTCATTATCAATAGAATCCATTAACTGTTAATGGTACCTAAACAAATTGTCTTAAAAAAAGTTGAGAATTGCTGCGGTAATCTATTTAAATTATTTACGTTTGGCGCTTATTTAATTTTGTAAGGTTCTTCGCAATAATGCTCAATAGGAGATACATCCGAATCAAAGTTTTTCAGCTGTTATATGTGTGGCATGCTGACAAGTCATTATCTGCTTTGCAGGTACATAAGAGATTAAATGAATCTCTTGAAAATCTTTTAAAACTAGAATACTACATCATATCTTTTTTCAAATCTTTAGTCTTTGAGGCGAACGAAAGAATCGATAGGGATAAAGCCAAGAGGTTGCCTAGCCCAGAAGATCTAAATCCCAACTATAGATTTGTTAATAACAGGCTCATTCAAATTTGGACTGAAGATCCAGCTATTAAGAAAGCAATAGAAAAGCATAAGATTAAATGGTCGGATCACTCGGATTTTGTTAGAAAGACTTTAGAGGATATCAAAAAGAGGGATCATTATCATAAGTATATGAACGTCTCCAAAGACAATTTCAGATCTGATAAGGAGTTTGTTCTGTTCTTGTTTAAGTATATCGTTTCAGGCAGCCCAGACATTCATCATGCTATGGAGGATCTAAATATCCATTGGTATGAGGATATTAATTTTGTCAATGCACGTCTGTTGTTCTTTTTGGAGGATCTGAAGGAAGGAGATGAAGAGTTTTACATTAGTAGTTTATATAAGGATGAAGAGTCAGATGAGCAATTTGCAAAGGATTTGGTGACTCAAACGATCAATAATGACGCATATTTAACGGAGCTTATTCAGGGAAAGACCGAGAATTGGGAAACGGAAAGAATTGCTCTTGTAGACATTATTTTGATGAAAATGGCT
The DNA here is from genome assembly GCA_022763165.1 of Flavobacteriales bacterium. Lineage (GTDB taxonomy): Bacteria > Bacteroidota > Bacteroidia > Flavobacteriales_G > JALEGO01 > JALEGO01. Next base: position 16,460 of record JALEGO010000240.1, on the reverse strand, counting down.
TTAGTGGAACTTTTATATTTCAAAACAATTCCGACTAAGGTTTCCATGAATGAGTATATTGACATCAGTAAGTATTACAGTACCCCCAAAAGCAAAGTGTTCATCAATGGAGTCTTGGATAAACTGTTGATTGAGCTAAAGGAATCCGGGGAAATCGTCAAGCAGGGCAGAGGTTTGATAGGCTTTTAGTCAGGCGAACGTCTCATTGAAAATAATATTGTATTCACGCGAAACTTTTTTCTAAATTTTACGTAGGATAAGTATAATCAGATTTTACACATTCGCATGAAACACATCGCTACTTTAGTTTTATCCCTCTTTTGTTTGTTGTCTTTTGCTCAGTCCGACCTTGTGGACGAGAGGATTCAATTAGAGCTGTACCCCAATCCGGCTCCTAAAGGAGATCTCAAAATCAGAACAGATTTTAGAGATGTTGAGGTTGATGCCCCCATAATCATTGATGTGCGAGATATTATTGGTAATCAGAAATTATATCGAACTGTGTACAATAGTAAATTTGTGGATCAGGCCTTGGATCCAGAGGGAGTATTGACTTCCGGAGTGTATGTGATTACAGTTGCTCTTGGTAATAGAGTTAAAAGCGAGAGAGTTATCGTTAAATAATCCGTTATTTATTTCGAAATTGTTGAAAACTCCATCTTTTCTGTTGATTTCTTGTTAAAAACTCATTGAAACAAAATATTTGATTAAAAGTATATGATAGGACCTAACCAAATCATGTATGAAATTATCAAATATCACAATTGGCTGTGGCCTCATTTGCACATGTCTTATTCCGAACAAAAATGTCCACGCACAAGAACTTTCATGGTATAACAGAATAGGATCAGTCGGTAACGATAGATCCGCAGGTATTGAAATCGACAACGAAGGAAATATCTACCAAATAGGACATTTTCAAAATCGAATTGATCTTGATCCCTCAAGCAAATCTTACATGCTAAATGCCTCTGGTAGTTCAGATATTTATCTGGCCAAGTATGATCCCAACAATACTTTATTGTGGGGCTTTCAAATAGGAGGAAATGGATTTGAATACAGCTCAACAGTTTATGTTAATGAGTGGGGAGACAGCTATATTTCTGGCATATTTTCTGGTTCAGTTGACTTTGATCCTTCAGTAGCCGTGAATTCATTGACTTCCAATGGATCTTCTGATATGTTTTTAGCCAAATATGATAAGGATGGCATTTATCAATGGGCGATCAATATTGGGTCCAGTAACGCATTGAATGGCGAGGCCATAAATGATATAATTGCGGACCAAAATCATGTATATATCACGGGTTACTTCACTGATACAGCGGAATTCAACCCACTTGGAAATTCAATTTCCTTAAGTACGGGTAGTCTTACCAATTATAAACCATTCTTTGCTAAATATGATCAGAATGGAATATGTGAATGGGCATATTCACCTACAGGAGGGCTGTTTATGATGGGATACGGTCTTACTTTAGACCATGAAGATAATTTGATATTCACAGGTACGCTGCAAGGAACTTCCAATTTCGACCCCTTAGGTCAAGGCAATTTCAGTGCAGAGGCATTAACTGATGCCTACATCATGAAATACGATAAATCAGGTACATTTTTGGATGGTTTTACGATTCAAAGCCCATCTTCCGTTGGTGGATTTGAAGTAATTACTGATGCCGCTGGAAATCTGTATACAATAGGATACACTTATGGTTTAACAGATTTTGATCCCCAGGGTGATTACAAGTTATTTCCCTTAGGGGCAATAGGAGGTTATCTGACCAAATACAATCAGAACTTTGAATTAGAGTGGGCCAGAATTTTAGGTGGATCAGGTTCAACATATATCCGAGGTTTGGAATTTGATGCACAAGGTTATTTGTTAATTGCAGGGCAATTTGAAAATACAGTAGACTTTGATGGCAGTGGATTTGGTAAGACAGCCAGTAATGGAATCCTAACTTCAGCTGGCTCTGCAGACGCATTTATTGCGAAATATGATATCTTCAATAATCTTCAATCATCAGAACAAATTGGAGGGTCGAGTTTTGATGTTATTTATGATCTCGCATTCGATCCGTCCCAAAACAACTACTATTATACTGGAACCATAAGAGGTACAGCTGATGTGGATCCTGGAACTAGTATATTAACAGTTAATTCAGCAGGATCATCTGATATTATTACAATAAAACTTTCGAATAATGTATTGCCTGTGGAATTATTTGAGTTCTTAGTTGAAAAAGAGAATAATACGCATAAGCTTTATTGGGCTACCGCTTCTGAAATTAATAATGATTATTTTTTGGTCGAAAGAGCTGGTACAGATTTAGATTTTCATCAAATTGGACAAACCACAGGAGCTGGAAATTCGAATGAATTATTAGACTATTCTTTTACTGATGAATATCCCTTGGAGGGCATAAATTACTACAGATTAAAACAAGTTGATTTTGATGGTAGGTTTGACTATTCAGAAATTATCTCAATAGAAAATCATGTGGCTCATCTTTTTGAGGCGCATCTCAAATTATTCCCCAATCCTTCTACAGTTGGACAAGTCAACCTAACTGCTCAATTGACTGAAACGGAGGAGGAAGTCCTAATAGTCGTTCAAGATGTATTAGGAAAAGAGTTGTATTCGAAAGTATTAATGTCGAATGATAATGGGAGTTTAAACTTTGCCCTTGATCCAAATGGAAAATTGGGACCTGGCATCTATGTAATCACTGCGTCTTCAAAAAGGAAAATGAAAAGTCAGAGGTTGATTATTGAGTAATGGCATAATTAATAAGAAACTGACTTAAAAATCAAGTATCTGTTTTATTATAGTAGCTACCTTTTCAGCATTTGGAAGTAATTTGCCTCTAAGGTTTAATCTCCAGTTAATGTCTGTCACATTATTCGTGAATTTTATTGAAAAGAAGAATGAAAATCATCAATGGTTTGAGTAGTCGAACTCACGGCCGTATTGATTATATCCGATTTAGTACACCAGAAAAACCTTTTATTTTTAATTATTTAATAAGAAATTTAACCAAACTGTTGAATACATTCTATAACCGACCTGATTATTGAAGTTTGATGATTTCTATATAAAATCTGTTTTGTTGATCCTTATGATCTTGCTTGCAAACAGAGGCTTATCGCAAGACTATTACGAAGGAATTAACATAGAATTGGGACATTTGGAATATGATACCAATGATGTTAACAATATATTGGAAGAGAGTAAGGCCTTGGCGAATTCAAATTATGAGTCTGCCAATCAATTATTGGATACAGCATTCCAAATGGCCATCAATTTGGATTACAAGCGTGGTATCGCCAAGTACTTTATGAGGAAGGCTTTTTTCTATGGAAATCTTAATCAAATTGATAGTGCAAAATTGTTCTTAAACATTGGTTTAGAGATTTGTGAAGAAATGAATTATCCTGACATTGAATCAAGGATGTACTACACATGGGGTAATCTGAATTATTTTGAAAGAGACTTTTACTACGCGATCAAACATCACAATCAAGCGATTGAAATTTACAAGAAAATTGGAGATGCAAGGGGAGAAGGACTTGCCATGAATATGATTGGTAACATTTATTTGGAGCAAAAAGAAGATGCGATCGGAGAGGAATACTATCGAAGGGTCTTATCAGTTACTAAAAACATCCCTGACTCTAATCTTTTTAAACTGATCGTTTGGAACAATCTAGCAAGCATGTTGGCCAAATCTGACAACATTGATAGTACAGTGTATTACAATAAAAAGTCACTCAATATCCTTTTAAGTGACTCTAATTTGCTCAAAAAGAAATATAGATTGCCTCTGAGTTACACCAACTTGAGTTCGGCCTATATGTTGGCAGATGATTATGATAAAGCAGTTCCTTTAATATATAAGTCGTTGAGCCTTCTAGCTGAAATAGGGGATGACCGTCAGAAACTCAGACTTAGAGCAATAAACCACCTGAATTTGGCCATTTACCATTCAAAAAAAGGTGAGACGGCTATAGCTGAACAATACTTTGATTCATCCTATAAAAGCAACGCGGAAAACGGTTTTAATGATATTCAAGAAACGGTATTTGAGAATCAATATGAACATTACAAGACTTACGGAAAGTTTGACTTAGCGCTAGCGGCACATGAAAACTTCCTTATGTATAAGGATAGCTCTGCAAGTAAAATCCAGAATCAATTGGTTCAAGATTTAAAAGTTAAGCATCAATCCGAAAAAAAAGAGGCTGAAATAGCCAGATTGACAGAGGATCAAAAAATAAAATCAATTTTGATAGGTGGCCTAGTTGTCATTATTCTTTTGATGATATTGTTTGTAGTGAACCTCGTTTCAAGGCTCCGGCAAAGAAGAACATTGCAAATTGCTATGAGCGATAAAATCGATGCGCAAAACAAAGAGTTGACTTCTATGAGTCTGTTTCTTTCCGAAAAGCAAAGTATCTATGAAGAACTATCAGAAAAGCTAAACAAGATTAAGGCAGATGCAAACTATGATAATATTCTCGAAATGGGAAGGTCCATGAAGAAAAAGCTGAAAACGGAACAGGGTTGGGATCAGTTTACAAGAAATTTTACACGCGTGCATCCGCAATTTATTGACCAACTAGGAGAGAATTTTGAAAAGTTGACAACTAATGACAAAAAGTTGTGCGCATTTATAAAGATGCATATGGGAAACAAAGACATTGCCAGTATTCTGAATATTAATGTTAACTCTGTGAAACAATCTAAGACCAGGTTGAAGAAGAAACTTGGACTTGAGGCAAAAGATGATCTAAATAGTTTTATTCAGAGCATTTAACCCCTCATTGAATCGAATTTAATTCCGTTTGAGGCATCAATACCGAATATTTTTGATACATATGTTTCCCTGATTCATTACAGAGTCATTTATGGCAAATTTGTTCATAATACAACCCCAGCCTTCACTTAACATAGTGTATTGTGGTGACATGCTCATTTGCATATTGCTCAGAATAAACTCGCTTGTGTCAATGACGAAGATGTAACTGCAATTGAGCTGAAACAATCTCTCAGTCGAAGCCCAAAACTCTTCTTTTCTATGTGGATCTCTTTTAGGCATAATGAAAAAAGTATCAATTGGGATTTCGTTTTTCACCTCATAAATCATGACGGTATCAATACTGAGGCTATCAAATCCTTCAAAACTTATTGGAAATGGCTTGAATTCAGTTTTTGCTAAGCAATAATTCCGGAATTGTTCGCGTTCTTCTTCAGTCCAATTATTATAATTCCAACAACTGCTTAGACAGAGTATCATACCAACCTGAAGCAGCAGTCTCATTATTTATGATCTATCTAGTAATTCAATAACTCTTCCATTGCTTGAGCTACCTTCCTTGCATTGGGCAGTAACGTAGCCTCTAAGGTTGAATTTAGTGGTATGGCTGGTGTTTCAACAGACCCAACGATCTTCACTGGTGCATCGAGTGACTCAAAGCAATTCTCAGAAATATTTCCTACCAAAGCCTGAGCAAAAGAGTTTTGAGGTGCTTCCTCCGTGACAATCAGACATTTGTTATGCTTACGTACAGCGTTATAAATCGCTTCTTCATCTAAAGGAACCAAGGTTCTCAAATCAACAATTTCTACTTGTCCTTCATAATTATTCGCGGCTTCAGTGCTCCAGTAGACTCCTCTACCATAAGTAATCACACAAATAGACTCACTCTTTTCTATTTTGTCTGGATTAGCTTCTAGAGCTATTCTAGCTTTTCCAAATGGAATTACATAATCCTCTGATGGTTCAATGGTTTTGGCACCCTCAGTTCCAGGAATTTTAGACCAGTACAACCCTTTGTGCTCAAAAATAACCACTGGATTAGGATCGTAATAAGCAGATTTCAATAAACCCTTTAAGTCAGCACCAGTTGATGGGTATGCAACCTTAATTCCTCTAATGTTGCTGACAACACTTTCAACGCTTGATGAATGATAGGGACCACCACTGCCGTAGGCACCGATAGGAACTCTGATAATACAGTTTACAGGCCACTTTCCATTTGATAGGTAGTAGGATCTACTCACTTCAGTAAAGAGTTGGTTCAGTCCTGGCCAAATGTAATCCGCAAATTGCACCTCAACGATTGGCTTCAATCCTACAGCACTCATACCTACTGTACTTCCTATGATGAAAGCTTCTTGAATAGGAGTATTAAAGACTCTGTCGTTTCCAAATTGTTGTGCCAATGTAGCGGCTTCCCGGAAAACACCTCCAAGTCGATGTCCTACATCCTGGCCATACAATAGACACTCTGGATGCTTTTCCATCAATTCTCTAACAGCAAATAAGGCTGAATCCACCATAACGGTTGGAGATTTGCCTGAAGGTGTTCTTTCACCTTTTTCCTCAGTTATTGGAGTCGGAGCATAGAAATGATCTGTTAAATCTTCAGGATCTGGGTCTGGAGCTAAAACAGCTCTTTCAAAATCCGCATTGACTTTATCTATAGCTTTATTTTCTAGGTAGTTGAGCTCGTCTTCAGTGATGCCTAATTCTAAGAGTTGTTTTTTATATAAATCGTATGGATCTCGTTTCTTAGCTTTTTCCAAATCATCCCTGTACCATTCCATTCTCACTCCAGAGGTATGATGGTTCAGCAAAGGACATTTAGCATGTATCAAAAATGGACGTCTTTCATTCCTAATCGTATCAATTGCTTCATGAATAACTTGGTAGCTCTCGATGAAGTCACTCCCATTAACCCTTTTCGCTTCCAATCCTTTAAAGCCTCTTGCGTAGTAGTATGCATCTTGTGCTCTAATTTCATCCGCTGAAGCTGAAATATCCCATTCATTGTCCTGAATCAAATATAATATAGGTAGCTGCTTCAAAGCCGCCATTTGAAATGCTTCGGAAACCTCACCTTCAGTTATTGACGCATCTCCTAAGGAGCAGATGACTACTGGTTTTTGATCTGTAAAATCAGTATTTAAACCTTGGTTTTCAAGATAGTGGATTCCCATTGCAACTCCTGTCGTTGGAATTGCCTGCATGCCAGTAGCACTAGATTGATGGGGTATTTTTGGCTTGTCATCTTCCTTCAAACTCGGATGACTGTAATATGTTCTTCCTCCCGAAAAGGGGTCATCCTTTTTTGCCAAAAGCTGCAGCATCAAATCATAGGGTTCCATCCCTATTCCTAAAAGCATTGAATCATCCCTATAATAAGCACTTAAATAATCTTGAGGCATTAACTGCATACTCACAGCCAGTTGAATGGCTTCATGACCCCTTGAAGTAGCATGTACATATTTTGAAGTAATATCTTTCTCTTGTTCGTATTTTTCTGCCATTGCCTTGGCAGTACACATAAGAGACCATGCCTTTAGTAAGACGCTCTCGGAAAGTATAGCTTTATTCTTCAATTGAGTACCTTTCGTCATAAGATTCATTATATAGTCTTTGTGTAAGGGTCGGGGGTTGTATTAACAAATATTGGAAAAAATATCGATAAAACGTAATTTATTTAACTTAAATTCCTGAAAAATGTTTCAAAACAGAATATTATTCTGTGATTAAAACATGTGGCGTACAAAAAGTCTATCAATTATTCTGTGATAAGATTCCTTCGTTTCGCTCGAAGCTAAATTGGACGACTGAAATCAAGGTTGGCCCAATTAATAACCTCACTTTGTTCTTAGATTTTTTTGAGCGAATCAGTACTTTTATTGCTGAAACAAAAAGTATCAAAAATGAAAACAAACACGATCCTTTATTTCTCTTTTATATTAATTGCTTTTGCTTGTAAAAAAGACAGAGATGTGGAATGTCCTTTGGGGTTCAAAGGTGATAACTGCAGTGAGAGGGTGTTGCCAAAGTCTATGAAAATCAGTAGTGCTTGGATATCTGCTGACCTCGGAACCTGGCCACACATAGATGTTGATTCAACGGTCACCGACCATGGTCCAGGAAATGACAGAGCTGACACATATCTTATTTTGAAACAAGGCAGTAATACTTTGCATACCACTGGCTATCGTCTTGATTATGGAGAAACATCAACAGTACTGGTGCGTGACTCTGTTGTTTTTACCACACCTTTAGAAGTCATTCTTGAGAACGGAGATCTAACTTTGGAAATGTGGGACAAAGACACATTAGGATCCGATGATTTGATCGGTTTAGTGAAGTTTGACCTAAGCTCTGAAGAGCTCGGATTTGCGGATAGACTGTTCGTTAGTGAATTGCTTGAGCCATCAGGGGAGCTCAACATATCAGAATATTCATACGAATAACTGTTCAGATGGACGTTTTCATATTCTCCTATTTCGAAGGTCTATCGTCATAGAAACATTGAAAGTAGCCGGAACTCAGTTTATAAAAAATTATGGAGACTCGGATCGGAAATATATCGGATATTAAAAATGTAATTAAGCTACAAAGCAAATACCTTTTTTCAAACTTAAATGATGATGAACGCAAAAATGGATTTGTAACAACACCTTTTACCGTTGAACAAATTCAAGCAATAATTGAACAAAATGGGCTTTTCGTAGCAGAAGATGATAAGGAGATTATAGGTTATGCCTTCGCTGGAAACTGGAATTATTTCAAACAATGGCAGATTTTTCAATTGATGATATCCAGATTTTCAAAGCTGGACTTTAAAGTAAAGGTAAATGAAGAAAATAGTTTTCAATATGGTCCCATTTGTATTGATAAAGCTTATCGGAGAAGTGGCTTATTTCAGCGGCTGTTTGAAGAAATGAGACTTGAATTTAGGAATAGATATAATACATCAATTACCTTCATCAATGCGCAGAACCCCGTTTCACTACATGCCCACACCAAGAAATTAGAATGGCAAGTTGTTGATTATTTTGAATTTAATAATCAAGAATATTTGGGACTGGCTTATGATATGAGCATTTCAGCCTTGTAGGAGTTCTTCGTTCGAAACTTCCGTCCAAATCCTCCAACTCTCTTCGGCTTGAAGCTTTAACATTTCTAAGCCATTGAAACACGTACAACCCATGTGTTTTCCTTTCGTTAGAAATTCAGTTTCTGAGGGATTGTAAATCAAATCGTATAAAACGTGTTTTTCATCCAGGTATTCAAATGGTATGTCGGGCTTTGCATTGATATTCGGATACATGCCCAAAGGGGTGGTGTTTACAATGAGATTGTGCTCATTGATTAAGTCTCTGCCCAATTGATCGTATTTTAAGTCTCCATTGTCAGAAGAGCTAACAATGAGATATTCTACGTTTATCTTCTTGAGGGCAAATTGAACAGCCTTTGAAGATCCTCCAGAACCCAATACTAGTGCTTTGGGTTTATTTTCAAATTGAGGTAAGCTATTTAGGAATCCTATATAGTCTGTATTGTGAGCAGTAACTTCGATATTATGTTTTTGCCTAGATATCTTTAGGGTATTGGCCGCTCCAATTGCTGTAACTTCTTCAGAAATGATATCGCAAAATTCCAATATATCCCTTTTGAAAGGAATGGTAACATTGAGTCCTACTATGCTCTGTGTTTTGAAAAGATTTTGAACATCTCCTGCTGAATCTAGTTCAAAGACTTTATACTCAAATCCTCTGATAGATTCCCGTTCAAATTTTTGCTCGAAATATGAAGGGGAAAAAGTATGAGAAAGTCCTTTACCAATTAATCCTAAAGTTTTCATTCAGGATTTTTAGCAGATAATCTGTCCAGGATCAATACCAAAGCGATACCACCTATCATTAATGATATACAAGCAATAGTGTGCGGTTCGGTACCATAATGAATGTTTTCCGATAAAGAACCGAAACTAGCGGGCGAAATACTTTGAGTAAAAGATGGCACAGTTTCTCCGTGAGAGTTGACTCTTGTTGACAACACTTCTTGCCATGGCCATAACTTGTTTAGAGAGCCTATTAGAAACCCAGTCAATGCAGCAAGCGTTTGTTCTCGATAATTCTTATAAGTCCAAGATAGCAGATGAACAAAAGTCAACATTCCGGTAGCACAACCGGCAATGAAGACCAATATGATCTTTATATTGTCACCATTGGGGTTTTCCAGAAGCTCTTTGAAAGTCGGAAGTATTATCGAATACATACCCATTAAAAGCAAAATAAAGCTTCCAGATAAGCCTGGTAACATCAGAGCAGAAACCGCAATGGCTCCAGAAATAAATACAAGCCACAAATCAGTTGATCCAGAAGTAGGGGATGATATGGTCACTGCGTAGGCAATACCACTAAATATAAGGATCGTGATGACTCTCAGGGCATTCCATTTTTTGATTTCCTTTCCAACCATGTATGCAGATGCAATGATTAAACCGAAAAAGAAAGCCCATAAATGGAGTGGGAAACTTTCTAAGAGTTTTGAAAATACTTTTGTGCCAATGACCAATCCTGCTCCCATACCAGCAACGAGGAAAAGCAAAAAATTCCCGTCAATCTTTTTCCAAACGCCAGCAATTCCATCTTTTTTGAAAACACTAAATAAGGAAGGGTGAAAAGACTTTATGGAATTAATTAGTCTCTCATAAATACCTGTGATGAAAGCTAAAGTTCCTCCGCTGACGCCAGGAATAGTCTCTGCTATACCCATGGCAGCACCCTTTAGCATAAGAGCTACCTTGTTGAACTTCATGTTTAGTATACAGGTATATTTGGGTCAATTTCTTGGGCATATGCAGTAATACCCCCAGCAAGATTGTACACATTTTCATAGCCAGCCTTCTCAAGAGCCGAAACTACAGCAGCAGATCTTTTGCCACTCCTGCAATGAACAATCACTTGCTTATCTTTACTGATCTTATCCAGGTTGTCCATAATACTACCCATCGGAAGCAATTCGCCATCCATATGAGCAATTTCATATTCATATGGCTCTCTTACGTCAATTAGTTGGTAGTCAGCCTCGCTGTCAACCAATTTCTTGTACTCTTGAACGTTAATTTCTTTCATAATCGAATGCATTAGATGCTTCTAATTCTAGGTTTTCTTTTTCTTCTTCCAAGAAAGTGAAAAACGTATCACCTCTTAGACCAAGCCTTAAGGATTCTAATGGAATCATTTCATTCGGAGCGATGTTTCCTAAATTTACATTAGCACCTAATAGTTTAATGAACCAAACCTGTTGGGCTTTCTTTGGAGCTTCCCACAGTATATCTTCTTTGTTTACTTTGTTCAATATTTTATTGATAAGCATTGTATGAGCCGTGCCATTGGATCTGTAAATACCAACAGTTCCACTTTCTCTTGCCTCAGCGATCACTTTCCATGATCCTGCTTCCAATTCAGTGGTCATCATTTTAACCCATTTGTTGGGACTAACAATTATGCCTTCTTCTTTAGATCCAACCTCCGATAAAACGGTAAAATCTTTTGCGAAATAATTGATGATTTCACATTTTTTTTGAGTTGGCATAAGTACAGAGCCATCCGAAACTTCCATGGTGTCCAAACCATATTTTTCCAAAAGTTTCTTGTAATCATCGAGCATCTTGCGGATATAAAATGCTTCAAAAAGTGTCCCTCCCAAATAAACCTTTATACCAGCACTTTGGTATAGCTTAATCTTTTCTTGGAGATTGTTCGTAATATATGATGATCCAAATCCAAATTTTACCAAATCGGTAAGATGACCGGATGCATCAATAAAGTTCTCAGCTTCACGAATACTAAGACCTTTATCCATCATCATAGTGACACCTGAAGACCTTGGTTTCTGAGATCTTTCAGGAATTTGAGGTAAATGAAAATTCATTTATTTGCTCTTGTGATTTTGTATGATGTCCATTATAACAGGACTATTTTTTGACAAAGGTAAGTATTCAAAAAGTTTTGAGTAGCCATCATTGTCAATATCAAGAGCATTGTACAAGACATCAGAGGCATCAGTGATCTTTCCTGAGTCAATCAGGTAGGCCGTTAGCCGATATAAAATATCAGCACTATTTTCAATATATTTAAGTGCTTCATTCAAAACTTCGATGGCCGAATCAGTCTGGTATGATTCAAAATAAGTATCAGCATAATCTAACCAGCACTCTTCATAAGCGGGGTTAATACTAACGGATTTATTATATGAAAGGAGCGCATTATCATATTCGCCACATTTCTTTTGCAAATCAGCAAGCAAATGAAAGTAAGTTTCATTGGACTCATCGATTATAGTTGCCTGATTTACATATGGAATAGCTTCTTTATAGCGACCTAAAACTTCTAAGACAGAAGCAACTCCAGCGTAAGCATCGGCAAAACCCTCGTCTTTAGCAATCGATTTTTTGTAATACTTCAAGGCATCTTCATATTCTTCAAGATCCTCGAAACATTCACCTATGTAATAATAGGTTGTAGCCTTAGGATCTTCATGGTCAAAAGTTGATTGGTAAGTTTCTATCGCCTCTTCGTATCTGCCTAGGTGTTGTAGCGTATTGGCTTTGTTGATGTATGCAGAAACAAAATCTTCCTTAATAATTGTAGCAAAGTCATATGACTCAAGTGCTTTCTCATGTAAAGCCAATCTTGTGTACACATACCCTTTATTATACCATGCACTGTAAGAATAAGGATTGTTGTCAATGAACTCCTCATAGAAAACAAGACTTTCTTCTAGTTGCTCTAGATGATCATAACAATATGCCAATTCATAAATGGCATCTTGATTATTTGGATTCAACTTCAAAGCCTCCTTTATGTAGCCTAGTGCTTTATCATAATTACCTAAACCTTGATATTCAAATGCCAGATTTATACATAGTTCATCTTTAGCATGGCCACCCATATCCAAAGCCTTAGATAAATTATTGATGGCTTCTTTGGAGTTACCCAATTGACTTTGAATGGATGCCTTCATAACCAATATATCCGCATTGATTGTTTCAAGCCCTTCAAGATCGTTTAATAGTGCCAAGCCCTCTTCTAAACGACTTGTGACAATATAAAACTCTGCATTTTGCAAGAGAATTTCTATTGAAGATGGATGTTGACTTTTACCAAGCTCGATGGCTTTAGATGCCATGATGAAATCACCATTAGTCATGAGATGTGAAATGATTTCCACAAATTCAAACTCATCGAAGAAATAGACTTGATCTTGATTGATCATTTCAATAAATCTTCCAATGCTCGGATTGGCCCCATTATTTTCAGCTCCTTCTGAAGTCATAGGTTATAAAGTAATGGTCTTTAGCAAATTTAAGAATTAAGGTATTCAAAAATGGAAAGCGCTCCAAGGTTGTGAACAAATTAATTAACAGAAACGAATATTATTTTACGGGAGTCCAATAAATACCATTGAAAGAATAATTTACTTTTGTTGAAAAATTGCAGTAATGACATTGATCAAATCTATTTCTGGCATTCGAGGTACGATTGGCGGGACTCCAGGTGATAATCTCACACCTCTGGATATTGTCAAATTCGTATCAGCATATGGATCAATTATTAAAGAACAGTATCCAGGCCAGCATGTTCAAGTAGTTGTGGGTAGAGATGCTAGAAAATCTGGTCCATTTGTTAATGGGATTGTGGTAAATACTTTACGTGCGATGGGCATTCATGTTTTAGATCTTGGTCTTTCAACCACTCCAACAGTTGAAATGACTGTACTTCATCAAGAAAGTCATGGAGGGATTATTTTAACTGCCAGTCATAATCCAGGTATTTGGAATGCTTTGAAACTCCTTGATGGTAGTGGTGAGTTTATTTCGGCTGAAATGGGCGAAAGAATATTAGAAATTGCTGAAAAGGAGGAATTTGTCTATGAAGGTGTGGATATGCTTGGAGATTTATATTCAGATGATAAGTCGATGGAAAAGCATATTGATGAAATTTTGAAACTGCCTCTTGTCAATGCTGATGCGATTAAAAATGCTGGTTTCAAAGTGGTTGTAGATGGTGTAAATTCTACAGGTGGAATTTTCGTTCCCTATTTACTGGAAAAACTGGGAGTGGAAACGATAAAGTTATATTGTGACCCTTCAGGGGACTTCCCTCATAACCCAGAACCGTTACCTGAGCATTTGACGGATATATGTGATTTGGTTCAAAAAGAAGATGCGGATTTAGGTATTGTGGTAGACCCTGATGTAGATCGTCTTGCCTTGGTGATGGAAAATGGCGAGTGTTTTGGAGAAGAATATACACTTGTGGCAATAAGCGATTATGTGTTGTCTCAAACAAGCGGAGATCTTGTGACAGTTTCTAATCTATCCTCATCCCGAGCACTGAGAGATGTGACTGAAAAACATGGAGGAACTTACTATGCTTCTGCCGTTGGTGAAGTCAATGTAGTAAAAAAAATGAAGGAGAAAGGTGCCGTCATAGGCGGTGAAGGAAATGGAGGTATTATTTATCCTGAACTGCACTATGGAAGAGATGCGCTGGTTGGGATAGCTTTATTCCTTACACATTTATCAAAATCCAAGATGAAATGTAGTGAGCTCCGATATACCTATCCGGAATATATAATTTCGAAAAATAAAATAGCACTTGGTCCTCATATAGATATGGACAATTTATTGTCCAGCATTCAAAGTCGTTATTCAAATGAAAACATCAATACGATAGATGGCGTGAAAATAGACTTTCAAAATGAATGGGTTCATTTAAGAAAATCAAATACGGAACCCATTATCAGAATTTACTCTGAAAGTGCTACCAAAGAAAAAGCCGATGCGTTAGCAAAGCAAATAATGAATGATATAGAAGAAATCGTAGCATAATATCTTAAAATGATTTACCTCGATAACGCAGCCACCACGCAGATTGACCCTCAGGTCGTTGATGCAATGAACGATGTTTTGATCAATTCTTATGGAAATCCATCATCAATTCACGCCTTAGGACGTAAATCAAGATCATTAATAGAACAATCAAGAAAACAGATATCCAATTATTTTGGTGTTTCGCCAGGGAGCATTTTCTTTACCTCTGGGGGAACTGAGGCGGATAACATGGCCGTTTGGCAGTCCGTAAAGGATTTGGGAGTAAAACGGATTATAACATCTCCAACA
The DNA here is from genome assembly GCA_022763165.1 of Flavobacteriales bacterium. Lineage (GTDB taxonomy): Bacteria > Bacteroidota > Bacteroidia > Flavobacteriales_G > JALEGO01 > JALEGO01. The sequence continues at coordinate 1,460 of JALEGO010000240.1, read as the reverse complement.
GAACATCATGCAGTTCTGCATACTGTAGAGATGCTTCATTCAAGGGAAGAAATTATTTTAGAGGAAGTTCGTGTTTGCAACAAAGGGAAAATCCAAATGGACCATTTGGAGGAATTGCTATCATCTTCGAAAGTGAAAACACTCGTTAGCTTGATGCATGCCAATAATGAAATCGCTACAATGATTGATTTAAAGGCCATAGGACAGCTATGCAAGGAACATGAAGCCTATTTTCATTCGGATACAGTTCAAACCGTTGGACATTTTGAAATTGATCCGAGAGAGTATAATCTTGACTTTTTTACCTGTTCTGCGCATAAACTTCATGGACCAAAAGGAATCGGGTTTCTGTATATCAATGACGAGATTAGAATAAACCCCTTGATTTATGGAGGGGCTCAAGAGCGAAATATGCGAGGTGGTACTGAAAACATTTATGGCATCGTGGGTTTAGCAAAAGCACTGTCAATTGCTTATGAAAATTTAGAAGAGCATAGCACACATATAAGAGCGCTAAAAAATAGAATGATTCAAGGCTTGAAAGACAAAATAGGAGATGTCTCATTCAATGGTGATACAAGCGATAATTCACTTTACACCGTATTAAATGTTTGTTTGCCAGATTCTCCGAATAAAGAAATGCTCATTTACAGTCTAGATATAGCGGGCATATGTGCTTCTTCAGGCAGTGCATGTAGTTCTGGTTCTAATGTAGGTTCTCATGTCCTGAAAGCTATTGGTTCTAAGCCAGAAAGGCCTAGTGTAAGATTTTCGTTTAGTAAGTACAACACTGAAGCGGAAATAGATTTAGTAGTGGAGAAATTGGCAGAGTTGATTTGATATGGGGAACATGGATTCTAAGTGCATGAGATGCGGTTCCAATGATATTGTGAAAAAGGTTAGAGCTGCAGATATTGGGAGGAAGACTACTGTAAATTTGAGTTTGGAGGCATATAAAGATCCAGATGCGCTATTCTTTCCAGGAAAGCATCGTGCGCCATTGAAAGCTGATGTTTGTGTTAAGTGCGGTTATGTTTCATTCAGCATTTCAGTAGAGGATGCCATTATTATTAAGGAGCTACAAAAGAACGTGGATTAAACTTTTACTTTCTCCTTTTGATCTACTGGCTTGTATCCAAACAATTTTTTATCCTTAATGATGTTGTCGACATAGGAAGGAACCATCTCTTCCCAATTCGCTTCTCCATTTTTGATCATTTTCAATACGGTCTGACTGAAAATATTTAGAACTTCTGGATTGTAACCATTGAGATCTATGATTTTTCTATTCATTTTAAAATATTCGAATAGCGGTTTGATAAATGGGTTAACCTCGAGATTATCACTATTCGTGATTTGTGAAGATTCACTCTCTTGGTAGGGATACAGATAGACCTTTAAATCTCGGGAGAACATTATACCGCAAGCTTCCAGAATTCCTCCGTTAAGATCTTCATAGT
>JALEGO010000239.1 GCA_022763165.1 Flavobacteriales bacterium | reverse complement strand
TGGTAGTTCTAAAAATTGCAATTGTTTGTAGCGGCTTTTCAAGTATTGTAATGCTACCCCTGAACTGGCAATTGTGATTGATTGATTTAAAATGAGTTCGTCTATAATTGGAACCATGCGTGTTGCATGTCCTAATCCCCAGTTCAGGACGCCTATCAGTATATTTTTAGGGTTTGTAATGATATAAATTTACAACTTCATGTTTTTTTAACTACGGATTTATGGATTTCTTTAAGATCCACCTTAATATTGTCTTAAATTAAATCAAGATGAGCGGCTTAGCGGTCATTTCAGGGGCGACAAGAGGAATTGGCAGAAATGTGGCCATACTCCTTGCCCAGAAAGGTTATCATTTGGCCTTAGCCTCAAGAAGTCAGGAGGATCTTGCTGAACTGAAAAGAGAAATATTGGAAATTAATGCCAATGCGCAGGTGCTCATAACACGTGTCAATTTTTCTGAAAAATCTGATATTGATTTCTTTACCAAATACGTCCTAGAAAAATGGTCGAAGGTTGATATCATCATTAATAATGTGGGTGTTTACAATACAGACTCTGTTCTTGATTTTAATATGAGCGATCTCAATGAAACCTTGAGAATCAATTTTTTTAGTGCGATTCATTTAACCAGTCCCTTTTTGGATCAAATGATTAGGAGTCAAACAGGATATATATTTAACATATGTTCTGTGTTGAGCAAGATAGTTCGTCCTAAAGCTGCGTCTTATTCGATTTCAAAACATGCGCTCCTTGCTTATAGCAAGTTGCTTCAAGAGGAATTCCGAGGTACCGGAATAAAGGTCACTTCCATAATACCTGGTTCTACCAATACTAGTTCCTGGGGTGAGGCTAATGTGCCTAGAGAGCAGTTTGTTCAGCCTGAAGACATAGCAGACCTGATTTGGACCTGCATTCAAAGTAAGAAAGGTACTTTTCCTGAGGAACTAATTATTCAAGCGAGCCATCCTGAGTACTAATTTGTACGTGAGTTCGAACTCACGTTTTAGCTGCGATTTGTATTTTTGTCTTATGGGAAAAGACAAACTGAGGAGATGGGAGCAAATGAAAGATTATCCGAATGTTTTGCAACCGGAATTCTGTGATATTTTCGATAAGGATCATAATTTGAAGGGTAAATGGGCTAAAGACTTCTTCAAAAATGATTTCCCAATAACTTTAGAGCTAGGCTGTGGTAAGGGTGAATACACCGTAGCTCAAGCCAAAAAGTATGGCAAAAGAAATTACATCGGGATTGATATTAAAGGCGCTAGAATGTGGAAAGGCGCAGGTATTGCCATTGAGGAGGGGCTTCAAAATGTGGCTTTTTTGAGAACTCGAATCGAATTTATAAAGTCTTTTTTTGACCGAGATGAAATTGACGAAATATGGATTACATTTCCTGATCCTCAGCTAAAGGATAGAAGGATCAAGAAAAGACTTACTGCTCCTGGATTCTTGGATAATTATAGCTCCTTCATGAAGAAAGGGGGTAAAATTCGTTTGAAGACAGATAATTTGGTTTTGGCCCAATATACGGAGGAAGTTGTTAGGGCTGATGATAGGTTTGAATTAGAAAAGTGTTCTTTCGATGTTTACGGAGCAGACTGGGACTCTTTTGAATCTGGATTGCAAGATTTATTGGAGGTGAAAACCTTTTACGAACAAGGGTTCTTGGATAAGGGCTTGAAGATAAATTATGTAAGTTTTGTTGTTCGATGATGGATAAATTAGCCTTTTATGATGCTGTATATGACATTGTTCGGCTGATTCCCAAAGGGCGAGTGACTTCATATGGAGCAATTGCGAAAAGCATCGGTATGGCAAAATCCTCTAGAATGGTTGGGAAAGCAATGAATGGCGCTGTATCTTTGCCTGATCCTATTCCAGCGCACCGAGTTGTCAATAGCAGCGGTTTGCTGACTGGTAAGCATGCTTTTGCCTCGCCAACAGCAATGGAAGAATTGCTGAAAAAGGATGGGGTGGAAGTTAAAAACGATAGGGTAGTGAATTTCAAAAAAGTATTTTGGGATCCACTAGAGCATATAGAATTCTAAACAAGGTGTAATTGATTTTGTTATAGAATGGAACATTAGACATGTTAGAAAAAGGTGAGGGATAGAAGCGATATCCTTTTGGATTTTTAGGTGTAGGTCCCTGAGCTTAGTCGAAGGGCCGGCCTTTCAACTAGGCTCAAGGACCTAGCATTTTGGCTAAAATAATGAAAGAAATGATCCAAAAGATAAAGCAGATAGCCCGACCCCGATGGAAATCGGGGGCACCCAATAAAATAAGAAAATGGAAGAAGTAAGTATCAAGAAAATAGAGGAGGCGTTGAGCTATGTCATTGAACCGGATTTGAAAAAGGACATCGCTTCTCTTGGATTGGTTTCTAATATTGACATTTCAGGACAAAACAAAGTGTCTTTCACCGTTCAAGTGAGCAATCCTGCTATGCACAACAGAAAAAGAATGGAGGATGCCTGTATTCACAATGTGAATCGGTTTTTTCCAGATTTAGAAGTTGAAGTGTCCGTTATTCCAATGAAGAAGGATCAAGATCGCGAGCCGGAACACAGAAAGACTTTACCCGGAGTAAAAAACATTATTGCTATTGCTTCTGGAAAAGGTGGAGTAGGGAAGTCTACAGTTACGGCCAATCTCGCTGCCGCTTTAGCTCAGGAGGGGTATAAAGTAGGTCTAGTCGATGCAGATATTTATGGGCCTTCAATTCATATCATGTTTGATATACGAGATATGAAACCCGGAGTTAAAGAGGAAAATGGTAAGCATATCATGCTTCCAGTAGAAAGTTATGGTGTGAAAATCATGACCATTGGTTTCTTTGCTGATATTAATCAGGCGGTCGCTTGGCGTGGACCCATGGCCTCAAAGGCACTAACGCAGATGTTTAAAGATGTTGAATGGGGAGAGTTAGATTATTTATTTGTGGATTTGCCTCCAGGTACGGGTGATATTCATTTGTCATTGGTGCAAAACATTCCATTAACATCGGCTATAGTTGTGAGTACGCCACAGGAAATAGCCCTAGCTGATGCCAAGAAGGGTATTGCATTCTTTAAAATACCTAGTGTTAATGTGCCTGTATTAGGGCTTATTGAGAACATGTCATG
>JALEGO010000238.1 GCA_022763165.1 Flavobacteriales bacterium | reverse complement strand
GTGGTTAGTAACTTTAGGAGGTCCCGAGGATGATATAGGGAAGTCTTTGACGGTAAGTAGTGATCATGAATTAAGGGCTGTGGGTTATTTCAATGACACCGCATTGATAAATAGTTTTGGAGTTTACTCTGACACACTGTATTCAGAAGCCTTTCGCGATTTCTTCATTATTAATTGTGATGTTAACAATCAAATAATTGTAAGTACTGAGACATCTATAGATCTGGCTGGTGATATTAATCTTTTTCCAAACCCTGCCAGTGAATATGTCAAGGTGCAAATTGAAGGTGAATTTTCAAAATTCACGAATTACTCCGTTTTGGATAATTTGGGGAGAATTGTCATCTCCAATACTGAAAGCGGAAATGAATTCACGATTTCAACAGCCAGTTTGAAGCCTGGGTACTATCATTTATTGCTGAACAACAATTCCATTCAGGCTAAGAGGCGCTTGATTATTTATTGATTCCACTGTTTATTGCATACATTTTACAGCTGGGAAACATTTATTCTTTTATCCTATTTATATAATACTTTGGAATAGAAGGACAATTGCGCATATTAATAACCATTAACATTAGTTTAGAGTTAGTTCTTATTTCTCACATAAATAAGCTTATGCTTACTCTTGGAACTCTCTCGCTGTTCTACCTCAAATTGGCCAATCGATTTGATCAATGGCGTTAATTTTTCAAAGCCATAATTTCTAGAATCAAAATTTGGCTTTTTCTTTTGAATGATGCTGCCAACATCTCCCAAAAATGCCCAACCATCTTCATCTGATAAATCAGTAATTGAGGTAGCAATCAGCGCAATTTCCTTTTTGGTAATCTTATCAATTGAAGTTTCTTTTTTCTGATTTTTTTCAGACTTTAAGCTGTTCTGAGGTCTTAGAATTTCTATGTAAATAAATTTATCGCAAGCTGCAATGAAAGGCTTCGGGGTCTTTTTTTCACCCATTCCTAGGACAAGTTTACCTGCTTCTCGCAATCTTGTTGCTAAACGTGTAAAGTCACTGTCACTTGAGACCAGACAAAAACCATCTACTTTTCCACTGTACAAAACATCCATCGCATCTATGATCATAGCAGAATCAGTAGCATTCTTTCCCTTTGTGTACCCATATTGTTGAATAGGAGTTATTGCATTCTCAAGCAATAAATTTTTCCATTTATTGAGACCAGGTCTGGTCCAATCTCCATAGATGCGTTTAATAGTTGGATTGCCATATTTTGTGATCTCCTCGATCATTTCATGAATATGTGAGGAAGGAATGTTATCACCATCAATTAATACGGCTAGGTTTACGTTTTTATTCATAATTGATAAAGAAATACTGGATCAAGAATACATTAGAGTAATCTATCAAAGCTCAAGAGTCTCCTATAGTATTCGAGAAGTAAAGACTCTTTTTGAAATGTGGCATCATGTTTTTCTAAATGCATGAATTTGTAACCTTCTGATGTCCAGGTTACCCAGTAATTGTTGTTAAGCTTGAAAACGCGCGTCTTGTTTTTTATCTCTTTTAATCGGTCAATAAGTTCATTTTTGGTCATACATTGAAATGTGGTAATGTGGTTTAAATAAAAGCCTATCATTTTTACATGATAGGCCATAAAGTCGATTTAGTCTATAACTTGTACATCTACTGCATTAGGACCTTTTTTTCCTGGAGCTATAGTAAATTGAACTCGGTCATCTTCTCTGATTGTATCTTTCAGTCCAGAGCTGTGAACAAATATTTCTTCATTCGTTTCTACAATAGTTATGAACCCAAATCCTTTCTCTTGGTTATAAAACTTTACTTTACCTTCTTTCATTATTGGTATATTTAATTGATTAAAAAATTCGCGAGAATAGGGTAATGTCATCTGACATTTCCTTGCATTCTGAAATAAAAAACTATTGGAATAAAACAATCAGAGAAGAAATCCCTGAAAAACTTTAAGACAATTGGATCTTAAACACGAATTAATACAAAGATACAGATATTTTACTGAAAATCAATTAAACTTAAGGTCAGTTGAGTAAGACAACTCTACATATATACAATTGAAATGTATGACACGGAATGTTACGTTGCTTTGGGTAGAGTAGGGCCTTGATTCATCTTATTCCGTGGGACTCTTATTAACATATTGAGCTACTTGTTAACAAAATGATCACTTTTCTGGACTTTTTTTTGGTCTGCTTATCTTGTTTCATACATATTTGCCCTGATCTTAATGTTTAACCGGTCCCTACTTAATTACATATCAGGGACATAAATTAAATTATTATGAATAAAGCTGAATTAATCGATGCTATTGCAGCTGACTCTAAATTGTCAAAAGCTGATTCTAAAAGAGCAGTAGATGCAATTGTTAACACAACTCAAAAAGCACTTAAAAAAGGTGATCGAGTTGCACTTGTAGGTTTTGGATCTTGGTCAGTATCTAAAAGAGCTGCAAGAGTTGGTAGAAACCCACAAACAGGAAAAGAAATCAAGATTGCAGCAAAGAACGTTGTAAAGTTCAAAGCTGGTGCTGATTTATCTGGTGCTGTTAACTAAGAAATCGACAATATAAAAGAAAAGCCATCCGTATATGCGTGATGGCTTTTTTTTGGATTTTCTCAAGACAATTTTGACATCTGAGGAATATTTAATTCACAAGGGCTTTAAAGAAATATAGTCGGTAGACAGATCATATTTTCGATGATTCTGAAGAACCATATCAACTAATTCTCTGAAAGTAAACTTATGTTTTTCATAAATGCCTTTAATAAGTTGAGTTACGGGTTCAATATTTCCAGCATAAATCAAGCATATTTTCTGGGTGATCAAAACGCATTTAAGTATGCAATGTTTTCGTTCATCTGTTCGGACAACATCGTTACCTGACATTAAGCTGTCCGTATTGATTTGTAACTTCCCATCAATAATTTTTACGATACCAAGACTCACGTAATAAAGTTACATAAACAAAGCATTTAATATAATATCATTATAGCTGACAAATACAGCATTCTCAGAGCGTTTAAATAAACATATATGTGTTTGTCCTATAATTAATATTATGTTAAATAGGATATATTCTCAACTCATTGTTTCCAAAACATTGCTCCTTTTCAAGAATTAATACTTTTGCTCCAAAATCAATAAGATCAAGTTCCTAACTAAAGATATTACCAATCGTTTTACAGAACAAAAATGGAAAAGCATTGCTAATGTCTTTTTTTATGTCATCACAGTTATTGCTTTAGGTCTTCGTCTCTATGAGTATTTCCAAAGTCGCACATTATGGGAAGATGAAGCACATTTGGCTTTAAACTTTATGCATCGTGGTTATTTAGATCTACTTAAACCACTTGAGAATTTTCAAACTGCTCCAATAGGATTTTTATTTGCTGTCGAGTTTTTCTCAGGAATCTTTGGCTTTGGTGAAAAAGCCTTACGTTTTTTTCCATTCCTGATATCGATATTAAGTATTCCTTTCTTTTATCATGCAATCAAAGGCATTACACAAAATCGATTAACAAGTCTTTTATGTTTTTTTATTTATGCAATTACCAACTCACTGATCTACTTTTCGAATGAGCTGAAACCTTATACCATAGATATTTCTGCCTTCATATTCCTAATTTACCTGCTCACTTCAAACCATTCATTTGTTTCTAAGCATCGTAAATTACTATTATCAATCGTGGGTGCGCTTTTCCTATTAATGAGTAACGCAACAATAGTGATTTTATGCACAGCAGGAGCCTATATCATCTATGATGCCATCCAAAAAAAGAGCTTAAAAGAATCCTATTTATTGGTATTTATGATATGGCTTGGCGTATTCATCTTGCAGTACGTTTTCTTTATTCTGGATCATCCTTACCAAGACGGAATGGCCAATATTTGGGCCTTCACCTTCCCTCCTACAGATCTCTTTAGCCCTGAATTTACTGCTTATCGCAACAACAGGCTGGAAGAAGTGTTCTTTACACATCTCTTGTTTTTTCATGCAGATTTTTATTTCAAATATTTTCTGCTCTTAGCTGTTTTCTTTGCCACTGTGCACATGATTTCAAATAAAAAATATTCATTACTCATATTTACCTGGCTGCCCATTTGTCTTCATTTTGCATTAGCTTATTATAAAATCTACCCCTTTTACTACAGATTCATATTATATCTGCTTCCCTCCCTTCTAATCATTATTGCCTACGGATTTGGATTAATCTCTTCTTGGCTGTATAGAAAGGCTAACTTCCCTTTAGCACTGGCTTTCGTATTATTCGTATTACTTCAAACCAGTCGAGCGAACCTCTCAAAGATTGGAGATCAAGACAGGGATTTTAGCGGCATTATTGATAAGATTAATGATAACTACAAGGAAAATCAGATCCTGATTACTACACCATGGACTTTGTATCGCTACTATGTTGAGACCAATAGAATTCAAAACCATACAGGAATCGCCATCCCTTGGAGTATAGATTACTCTACATATAAAAAGATTCCTGGAGATCGAAATCTTCAAGATGATTATGTTCTCCTCCACGCCTCCGTATCTTCGGTAGATGGTTATGAGAACGTTTTGGAAACTCTAAATAGAGAAAACCTAATTTTAGAAAAATTGGATTCAGGTTCTTATGCATTATCGTTTTTAAAGCTCCCGCCATCCGTTGTAGATTCACTATCAGATGACGGGCAACCTTAAATTCATCCTACTTTTTCTTTGGCTTAATATATTGACAATCTACAGACTCTGCGATTCTCTTCGAGAATTTGTACAGCTGTCTAGTTCGCGCTGAATTTGAGCTTTCACTCCAATAAGCCTCAGTGCCATCCTCAAAATATCCCTCTACAACGATCTTAAACTTGATGTTTTTCACATCCAAGTAGCTTTCTATGCACATACCATCATTGTTGTTCTTTTTTTGTTTGACGAGGTAAAAGTCCAAAGCTTCTTTGTTTTCAAACTCGTCCATGAACTCACGTGTATTGGGTAAATAATAAAACTCACAAGGCAAAAATGTGGCAGCAGAGGCCTGCACCCATTTAGAAACTTCTGAAAGATCATATTCTGTTTTAAAAACGACTTTATCGTACTTTTTAAGTTGTTCAATTGGAATCTTAACTTTCAGTTCTTTGAGTTGTTCTTTTGTAAATTGCTCCCCTTGAGCAATCTCCTTTGATGAGTTGTAAATGGTAACCTGACACATCCCTTCTGTCAGATTGAAAATTGCCAATACACCTACCATCAAAACTAATTTCCTAACATTTAAAATTTGCATTACTTATAATATTTATGTGTTTAAAAATGATGACGCAAATTAATTAAGAGTCTCTCAGCTATTGAAATTTCAGGCGTGACAAAGCGTATACAGTCAGGTTTTCAGGAATATACTTGCTTTTTATATCAAAAATTATGATTGTAAAAGCTTGATAAACAATATTTTAAATAAAATTCATTTTCAAAAGAATAAAAAGACCTTTTTTCGACATTTTTTTCTCCATAACCAGAATGATAAAGCCACAAGAAATTAGGGATGAATATTCTTGAATAAAATGAAACTTTTTTAAGCATTTTACGTATGCTTAACTCAGACATGGTAAGGTTTTTTGAGGTTTAATGGTAAAGGAGTCCAGCTGATCAGTTGGGCTTTTTTTATGGCCCAAATTCCATCAAAAAAAACTGTATTTTTACCTTCCTATGATTCGAAGAATAAATCTGATTTTTTTTAAAGTTTTCTTTTTCATTTCCTTTTTGGCATTTACTCAAAGTCCTTTGGATTCTCTTTTTGGTGCTGAGCACTATATTTTCTCAGATAGTAGCGGGATCAAAACTGTTCCTTATCGATACTACATACCTAATAAAGGAACGCCCCCCTACCCGCTTCTGATGAACTTGCATGGATCAGGCAGCCGTGGTCACGATAATACCTCCCAATTGAATCAAGCTGCGACCATAATTTTTGAGGCTGTATTGGAACGAGATGACACAATTCCAACAGTTTTTTTAGCCCCTCAACTTGACACAACTTTAAGCTGGCCTGATTTTAACAACGAATACTACATCACACCCATTATCGATAGTTTAATTCAAATTGGTCTTGTTGATTCGAATAGAATATACCTCATAGGTCAGTCTAGAGGAGCATCTGGTGTTATAGAAGCTATGAAAGCTTTCCCGAACTTAATTTCAGCAGGTGTTGCTACAGGAGGTCTAGCCCAATATCAAGCTTCTGGATATTTTGCTGAACCCAATTTATGGTATTGGCAAGGTATTCAGGATCACTGGAGTTATGTGGCTTACACTCAAGCTATGGCCCACAATAGTCATCAAAATGGTGGTGAGCTCATCGTTACTTTGTCGAATGTAGGACATGGAATGACTGGAATTTTGTTTGATGACAGTTTAAATGAGAAATCAGTAATAAGATGGCTTTTTAACCAATCCAGGCAAAAGAAACATACTTCAGTACAATGGCTGCAATACAACAACATTTTAGATACGATCAAGTCAAGTACTTTTATTAAAGGAAATCCATTAACAATCAGCGCCAACTTGAATAGCATATTTAATGCTGATAGCATATTGCTAATTCAGAATATTAATGAAGACTCCGATTCCCTTGCTGAGGTCAATGCAAAAGAAATCGAATTCTGTATTAAAGAACGAGAAGGAAATGAAGCTCGAATTATGAATATTGGTGTTTCGGCAAAATCCAATCACACCAATACGCATATGGTATTAGCTCATAACCATCAAGCTATTGATGACTTCGAAATATCGAAAACTTCCTTTGACACTTACATCCATTCTTTTGAACCTCCTTTAATACTGGGTCCACAGGATTCTACCTGTTTTCAAGTAAGGTTCTATTGTGATAGTCTTGTTGTACCTTCAAATATGAGAATGAGTATGAATCATATTGCGATCAGTGCACTGCAAAATCCAAATCAGATTCCTGTTTCTAACATCAAAAAACTACAAAAAGAATGGAAAGTAATGGCTTATCCTCAACCTGCTAGGAATGAGCTAAACTTTACCTCAAATAGACTTCCATACGACTTTTCAGTTTATGATAATGCTGGGAGATTGATACTTCAAGAAAGAATTACCGAAGACGTATTTCAGATACAATTGGAACCAGGAATTTATATTTCAAACTTTCAAACGGGTGGATCGCAACAAGCAATTAAAATCGTTGTTCTAGACTAAATATAAATTGAGGCAACCCTTTCAAGGATTTTGCGTCTACTTTGTAGACATATAAGGTTTTTGAGGTTAATGTATGAAAGTCCACGTTCTTAGAAAGTGGACTTTTGTTTTTTGAATCTACTGAACTATAAGCTTTTGCGTGCTTATTATAGACTTTTGATCGGATAGCCGAATGAAGTAAAGCCCAGCATTAAATTCTTCTAAAAAAATTGAATTCAAACCTTTTCTTAAAAGCTCAGTCATTACAACACGTCCTGACATATCGACAACATCCATGTTAAGAATCTCATCAACTCGGACGTTCAAGAAAGCTCCTTGAGCAATTGGGTTTGGATAAATGTCATGCATTAATGGCTCAGGAGTTTCAACTGCAGAAACAGGAATTGGACAATTTCCAAACGCGTATGTCGACATAAACATATCTTCTTTGGAACTGGGTAGCGTGTCGGCTAAACAAGGATCAAAATCTGCAGTGCCATTGAAGTCACCAACCATGACGACTGAATCTGTTTTTGTCCAATGCAATCGATTAATTTTTTCAACTGCAGAACCGCCAATTTGAAAGGCTTGGAGTACATTTCTAGCAGAATCAAGGTGCATTAAAAATATGTCGTAGCTGCCTTGAGCTACTCTACTATCTGTAGTGCCAATGCCAAAATCAACAGTTTCCGTAAAATTCACAGCAAAAGCCAGATTAGAAGAATTTGGATCAAGAGCAATATTCGCATCCACATTGCCTAGTCCAGCAATTCCTTCAAAGGCTTCTACCCACTTGAAACTTCCGTTTGCACTATACTTGGCTATGTAAGCATCATATGATGTACCTCCACCAGACATTTGATTCTGAACACCGGATCCTGGATCAAAATCAACTGTTCCAAAAAAGCCTCCAGTTATATAAACATCTCCGCTTTGATTTACCTCTAGATCGTTCACTTCAGAAAAACCTCCCAAAGCATACGCCCATTCACAATGTCCATTGAACTCATATTTTCCAAAATATCCATTGAACAAACTTGCTGGAGCCGTCAAAGTAATACCACTTGAACCTAAAGGATCAAAATCGATATTGCTTTGAGCGAAGTAGCCATATAAGTAAAACGATGTACTTGTGGCAGTTAAATAATTAACAATGTCATCGTCTGAGCTACCAATTTGCATAGCCCATAGGTGATTGCCAGAAGAATCAAATTTTGAAACAAAAATATCCTTCTTTCCATTGGAAGTTTTGGAATCCAATCCCACAGTTGGATCAAAGTCAGCCGTGCCTGCGAAATCTCCTCCAACAATTGGGAAACCAGAGGAGTCGATAACAACGCTTGATGCAGTAATTTCACCTGAACCAGAAGCTACTAGTTGTACCCATTGCAGAACACCATTTAGGTTGTATTTAGCCAAAAAAACATCTGATGCAATGGCATTGTGAGATAATGTGGCACTGCCCACTGGATCCGGGTCAAAGTCAACTTCTCCGCCACTAGGTCCAAAAACATTACCCACTACATATATATTTCCGTTTCCATCATATGCAATGGATTTCCCTTCGCTTTCAGAACTTGAGCCACTAAAATTATAAGACCAAATGTGATTTCCCAGACTATCATATTTCGCTAAAATGAATTCACTCCCGTTAGCAACACTCCCATAAGTTAGCGTATTGGTGTTGTAGGGATCCAAATTTGCATCTCCGCCTATGGAACCGGTAACATAATAGTGTCCGTTTTCTCCTTCTACAATATCTCTCGCAAATTCTTTTTCGCTTCCCCCTACTCCAAACCTCCAGCCCATTTGAGCTGTAGACATATTGATTATACAAATGAATAGAGAAAGAGTTAAAATAGAGTTACGAAACATGCTTCTGGCGTTAATGGTTAATGCCAGTAAATATAAGGAGAATTATTTATTTATCCATATTTAGTTTGCTAGCAAGCTGACTTCATAAAACACCACCCATGTTTGTCATAATGCCTTTTTTCCCATAGCACTTTTTCACTTTTTTATACTTCTTCGATTGGTAGGCGCTGTTATTATAGCTACAAGAAGCCATTAAAACAATAAACATTAGCAAGCAGCATGATCTTTTGAGGTTCGTGAGTATCATAAATATATAATGCGTTTTCAAACCATTTATTGTTCATTTAAAGAGCAGACTGTTAATTTCTTTTGTGAGATCTCAAAATCTTGACCACGGTAAAAACTACTTTTGAATTGTAACGAAATGTCATGGAAAAAGAAAATCTTGCCAACCGATCAGGTTACTTAATTCTAATGCTTGCTTTAATGTTCTTTTTGGGTTTGGTCCTTAACTCTTGCGTAAAGGACAACTTAGATTTTGATAAGCTTGCAAAAACGCAATGGAATCCGGAGTTAGCTATACCTCTTGTGACAGCACACTTGAGCATGGATGATATTATTAAGCAAGCAGATACTGATATTTTAAGCGTTGGTGCAGATAACTTCATTACGCTTGTCTATCAAGATCAATTGATTTCTGTCAGTGCAAAAGACGCAATACAGATTCCTGTTCAGAGTTTCAATTACGCTTTTCAAAGTGATACTACTATTCCACTTGTTCCAAATGGAACCACACTAACGCTTCCAGCAGATACAAATCAAGTTGTCTTTGACATGGGCCCAAATAATCAAGTGGATTCGGTTTTTTACAATTCTGGAACTTTCAGCATTCAGTTTAGCTCAACATTTCAACAAGATTTGACCATAAACTTGGTGATTCCTAATGCCAGGCTGAATGGAGTCCCATTTTCCCAGACTATAAACTTGACTTACACGGGAAGCACTCCTACGACTTCGAATGTTACATTTAACATTGATGATTACTTGATAGACCTATCAAATGGCGGCACTACATTCAATACCATGGAAGTTGTTTACACGGTGACAATTACTGGTACTGGAAATGGTGTTTCAAACACAGACGCAATAACAATAGATGGTTCGTTTAGTAATTTGGATTTCCAAGCAATGTATGGATACATCGATGTGTCTAGCCTTTCTTCCAGTCCAGATACAGTTGATATGGCTCTATTTGATGCGGCCTCTGGTTTTGGTCAATTTACTTTGGTAAATCCAAGTGTTCATATCATAATGAGCAGCTCTATAGGAGTAGAAACCAATGCAAGTTTTAATATTTTGCAAGGAATCAATACAAATGCAGGAACTAGTCTTGATCTATGAATAGCTAACTAAATCCCGCGCTCCATGAACTTGGCGAAATATTTCGACCATACTCTGCTTAAACCGGAATGTACGAATAAAGATATTCTGCAAT
>JALEGO010000237.1 GCA_022763165.1 Flavobacteriales bacterium | reverse complement strand
GTCCAACCAAATTTTCTGTCATAAACGGAAACTCTGGGATACCAATGAACGCCATCATAATGGGTGAAGCCAGAAGAATTAAATCGCTTCATCCTTCTTCGCATAGAACCCTTGTCAAAATAAGTCTTGAAATCGATATCAAACACAATGGATTCATGACTAGGCAATACTTCAGGCAATTGTACTTTGAGAATGGTATTATCCAATTCATATTTTAAATCAACCCCATTGATTTGAATCTTCAGAATTTCTGTACCCTTTTTCTCACTCTCGTACTTACCAAAAGAGGGTTTTATTTTATTATTCTTGTGTAATTCATCATAGTAAGATCCGGGCTGGAAAGCATTTTGATATAAATGAAAATAGACGTAACTCAAGTCATGTGGTGAATTATTCCAGTATTCCAATTTTTCATTACCTGTGATAATGTCCGTTTGTTCATCAATTTTGGCCTTTATGGTATAATGAACATCTTGCTGCCAATAATCTTTATTGGGCTTTTTATTTTTCCAATAGTTTGGGTTATCAGCACTTCTATAACTATTTGGAGGACTTAAAGGATCATACTTGTCTTGAGCCTTGGTATTGAAAACTTGAATCAAGAAAATAGCAATAATGCTTGAGGTCAATATTTTCATATTAAAAAAATTTGGATTGGTAAGGTACAAATTTATAAGAAGTCTTGGTTAAGCTGTGAACAAGAACATTTAATATTCCTTATAAATAAAGTGAGTTTGACTTTATACCGAAATTCTCAAGAAATCACTCATATCCTTCTGTAGAGAAAGTGCTTCATTTTTTGCGAACTCATCAAATTTTTCGGAATGGTCAGCATAAATGATGGATCTTGAAGAGTTTATTAAAATGCCTACGTCTTTATTTATTGTATGCTCGACTGTACTTTTTAAATCACCACCTTGAGCTCCGATTCCCGGAATCAATAAAAAATGATTTGGAATGATTTCCCTTATTCTTTGCATCTGATTGGTTTGCGTGGCTCCAACAACAAACATGATATTAGAGTCATCGCCAAAGGAAGAACAGGTTGTGAGAACCTTTTCGTAAAGTTGTCCTTCTGCAGTCTGAATAAGCTGAAAATCTTTGGACCCTTTGTTTGATGTAAGTCCAAGGATAATGACCCATTTATTTTCATATTCTAGGAATGGTGTAATAGAATCTTCTCCCATATATGGAGCAATTGTGATAGCATCAAAAGGGAGTGTCTCAAAGAATGCCTTAGCATATGCCTTTGAAGTATTGCCTATGTCTGCTCTTTTCGCATCAGCTATTTTAAAATGAGAATCTGGTATGTAGTTCACGGTTTTTTCAAGGGACTCCCATCCCTTTAAGCCAAGAGCTTCGTAAAACGCAATGTTTGGTTTATATGCAACGCAGTAATCCTTGGTTGCGTCAATAATGCGCTTATTAAATTCAAAAATAGGATCTTCAAAATCATTAAGGAAAGCGGGGATTCTTTCAACCACAGGATCTAGCCCTACACAAAGGAAGCTTTTTTTATTGCGAATATTGGCAACGAGCTGCTCTCTTCTCATCATTCTGGATTTTCAGTTCCTTCTTGTAATTTTTCAGCATTTTCAGCTGTACGCAAGGCATCAATGATTTCTTGAACATCACCATCGATGATGTTTTGTAAATTGTAAAGTGTCAAATTTATACGGTGATCTGTGACTCGGCCTTGAGGATAGTTGTAAGTCCTTATTTTTGCAGACCGATCGCCTGTTGAAACAAGTGATTTTCTTTTTGATGAAACTTCACTATTTCGCTTTTCAACCTCCATATCATACAATTTGGTCTTGAGCATTTGCATTGCTCTTTCTCTATTGGCCAATTGTGAACGTTCAATTTGGCAAACAACAACAATTCCGGTAGGCTTGTGAGTAAGTTGAACCTTAGTTTCTACTTTGTTTACATTCTGTCCACCTGCTCCACCACTTCTGGAGGTTTGCATTTCAATGTCTGCAGGATTTATGTTGATTTCTACATCGTCATCGACTTCAGGAAGGACAGCTACCGTAGCTGCTGAGGTGTGTACCCGGCCTTGAGATTCGGTTTGAGGAACCCTCTGAACGCGATGGACACCAGACTCATATTTCATTGTGCCGTAAACATCTTCTCCTTCAACGCTAAATATAACTTCCTTGTATCCTCCTGCTGTTCCTTCTGAAAAATCTACAGTTTGAATTTTCCAACCTTTTCCTTCACAATACCTGGTGTACATTCTCCACAAGTCCCCAGCAAAGATGCTCGCTTCATCACCACCAGTGCCAGCTCTAATTTCAACAATGGCATTTTTTTCATCTTCAGGATCTTTAGGGATTAACATTACTTTGATCTCTTCCTCAAGTTGATCTTTTTCTTCTGACAAAGAATCCAGCTCCATCTTCGCCATTTCCCTAAATTCCTCATCTTTTTCTTCAGACAAAATCTTTTTGGATGATGCTATATTATCAAGTACATTTTTGTAGGTGTCAAATGTTTTGACAATTGGCTCAAGATCTTTGTATTCCTTATTTAACTTGACGTAGCGTTTCATGTCAGCGATTACCGCTGGGTCAACGATTAGGTTGCCTACTTCAGTCCATCGGTCTTTAATGGCTTGTAATTTGTCAATGTAACTCATGAATATGAGAATTCCCCGTGGTTTGTGATGATACTAACACTTTTGTCTTCAGCGTATTCGCAATGACCAATAATTTTGGCTTCTACATTAAACGAGTTTGAAATGTCTATAATCGCCTGGGCTGTGATTTCGTCTGTGTAGATTTCAAGCCTATGTCCCATATTAAACACTTGATACATTTCTTTCCAATCTGTGTTTGATTCACTTTGGATCATGGAAAACAATGGTGGTGTTTCAAATAGGTTATCCTTAGTAACTTTTAGATTTGAAATGAAGTTTAAAACTTTGGTTTGGGCTCCACCAGAGCAATGAATCATGCCTTGTATTTTGTCCTTGTAAGCGTCTAAGATCTTCTTTACTATAGGAGCATAAGTTCTGGTTGGAGATAAAACTAATTTTCCCGCTGCGATTCCAGTGTTGGGTTCTGGATCTGTGAGACTCTTGGAGCCTGAATAGACGAGGTCATCTGGAATATTATGATCAAAGCTTTCTGGATATTTTTCTTTGTACTGCTTAGAAAATACATCATGTCTAGCCGAGGTCAATCCATTGCTTCCCATACCTCCATTATACTCGTTTTCATAACTTGCTTGACCAAATGAGGCCAAACCAACGATTACAGCTCCTGGCTGAATATTATTTTCGATTATATCCTCTTTCTTTGCTCTTGCAAAAGCGGTAAAACCAACATCTAAGGTTTTTACTATATCTCCAACATCAGCAGTTTCTCCCCCGGCAAGTGTTACACCGATCCCATATTCATTGAGTTCTTGAATATATTCAGCGGTTCCGTTAATTAGATGCTTAATCACATCACCGGTGATGTAATTTTTGTTTCTTCCTATGGTGTTGGACAATACAATATCATTCGTTATTCCAACACAAATAAGATCATCTAGATTCATGATTAGAGCATCCTGAATGATGCCTTTCCAAACACTCATGTCCCCAGTTTCTTTCCAATAGACGTATGCGAGTGAGGGTTTTGTGCCTGCAGTATCCGCATGCATCACGTTACAAAAATCATGATCGTTTCCAACATGATCAGGTAGGATTTTACAGAATGCGTTTGGGAATAGTCCTTTATCCAGGTTTTTGATCGCTTCATGGACTTCCTTTTTTTCAGCGGAAACTCCTCTTAACGAATACTTTTGATCAGTCATGATTATAATCCATTGGATTTGTCCAACAAAAAAACGCTCTCAAATTATTTTGAGAGCGCTAAAATAAATGTTTTTGGCTTATCTAGTTCGATTGACTAGGGTCGAAATCTGCCCTAACAACACTAAAGACCGTTCGCCTATTTTTCTGGTGCCCAGCCTCTCGTTCTTCTTCTGTAGATAATTGAGTAATTTCTTTATCTGTAATGAGAAGTCTAGACTCCCCATAACCTTGAGGATTTAATCTTCTTTTGTCGATTCCTTTAGAAATCAAATAATCAACACAAGACTGTGCTCTTTTTTGAGATAATGTCAAGTTATATGCATCACCACCTCTTGAATCAGTGTGTGCAGATAATTCGATAACAATGGATGGGTTGTCAATAAGTACCTGGTATAAGAAGTCTAATGAATCTTTTGATTCAGGCTTTAAATCCCACTTAGCAAATTCATAAAGTACTTCAGGGAACTCGATTTCAACAGGATCTTGACCTGGGTCAGCGGTAAATTTCTGAAGTGCAAAATCATGAACAAAAGTTGTTGAAGTTTCAATACCTATTGTAGACTCCTCGCCTTTGGCGTTAAGGTGTTCTTCTTTTGAAACGAAGATTTTGTAAGTTTTCCCTTCTTTTATGTAACGATCCTTACTGTTTGGCATTTGTGCAAACTCATAAAAACCAGTTTCGTCTGAAGTTGCTTCATATGTATTACCATCAGAATCTTCAATCTTAATTTGAGCTCCAGCGATAGGTTGATTTGATTTGATGTTGGTGATGGTACCTTGCATTGTGAAAACTAAGCTTGGAACAAAGAAGCTATAAATATCATCCCCACCTTTACCACCATCTCTGTCGGATGTAAAGTATCCTTTGGATTTTCCATCGAAAATAATTCCAAAATCATTTCCTGCTGAATTCAGTGGATATTGCATGTTTTCAACCTCACCTTCCCATTTTCCAAGTGGAGCATCGATAAAGAAAATATCTAATCCACCCATTCCTAGGTGACCGTCAGATGCAAAGTACAATGTAGTTCCTTCAGGATGAATGAAGGGAAACATTTCGTCTCCTGTAGTATTTACATCTGTTCCAAGGTTTACTGGATCTCCCCAGCTTTTCTTTGATTTGTCATACTTCATATACCAAAGATCTTTTCCTCCAACACCGCCTGGCATATTAGATGCAAAAACTAGATATTGACCATCTTTTGAAAGTGTTGGGTGACCAAATGTGTATAGATCAGCTGAATCAACATTCATTTCTATAAGAGTAGCCTCACCATAAGCTTGCCCCATCTTTTTAGCTGTAAGAATTTCGCAATGTGCTTTACCTTCATCTAATTGTTTACATCTAGTGAAATAAATTTCATTGTACTTAGCATTCATACATGCTCCACCTTCTTCTTCAGCAGTATTAACAGTTTCATTCAGGTTTACAGGAACGCTCCACTTACCTTTTCTGTCTCTCTTAGAATAAAAGATGTCCGAGTGATTCTGACCGGTTCTCGCATGGTTATCATCTCCTGTAGCACCCTCTCTTGAAGAAGAAAATATTACTGATTCAAACTTTTTATCAGCAAAAGCAGGCGCAAAATCGTATTGTTTGGAATTAAGGAGTACCTCATTTTGAACTTCAAATCTCGTGGGTGTATCTTTCCATTTTTGTGCCAATTCACATGACTTAGCACCATTTTCACCACGTTTATCATCGGGTTTCAAGCCTGCATATTTTTGATATTCTGTTAAAGCTTCATCATATCTTTCTTGAGCCTTAATGGCATCTGCAAGTCTCAGAACAACAAGTGGCTCAGTCTCATGATAACCGGCTTTTGTGGCTTTTTTATACCAAGTTTCTGCTTGTTTTAAATCAAGTATGTGACGATAACATTCACCAATTTTATATAGGATCTCGGCTTTCTTGGCTCTACTTTGTTCTTTGGCGTATGCTCTTTTAAATAATTGAATTGCAGTATAGTACCCTTCTCCTGCATAAGCTTTTTCTGCTTCTTTCGTGAAGTCTTTTTGAGCGATGCTCAAAGAAGTAATAAGTAAAGTAGCAAATAAAACACCTAATCTTCTGAAATCCATATTTTTCTAAATTTTAATTCGCTTCATGCGATGACAAAGAAAGTAATAATTTTTAATTTATTCAAATTCCATACCATTTGTCTGCAGGCTAGGAATATCAAGAATTTTATTGTGATTACGTATTGACCATTTTTCGTCTGTGGAGCACATATCTATGTTGAAAAGTAAATGTTTGCACTTCTCTATTTGTGGTTGAATTTTTGAAGTTATCGTTAATATCAATTCCGTTGTATTTCCCTTTTCTTTCAAATTAGCCATTTTCTCAATCTCGATTTCAACATTCTCTTGAGCTTTTAAAAAATCCTCAACTTGATTAAGAAGTTTAGAGTGGCTTGATTTTATCTGCTTGATTTTAAGAAGGTTGTCGTTTATTTTATTGAGATACTCATTAATGCCAGGGATTACTGTGGTTTGTGTGAAGCTGTGTATTGTTTGGTAAGTGATCAGGCAGCTGTTGTAGTAATTCGATATTTTTTTGTTGAGCCAATTATCGAACTCAATTGAGTTAAAAATCTGATTATTCAATGCTGTTTCTTTCAGTTTTTCGATTTTATCTAAGGTGAGGGGTGAAGAGTCTTTTTGAGTAATTCCTTTATTGTTTTTGAAAACTTCCTCACAATAACCTATATAGAGTTCAATGGTTTTAAAGATTGCTTCATCTCTCTTAAGATTTTGATTTTTCATGTAGTCATCTATCTTATCATTGAATTTGAGTACTTCATGTGAAAGAATTACGTTCCAAAAAATCAAAAACTCACTTAAGTTTTGGGAAGCTCCAATAATTCTAAATTCAAACTTATTTCCGGTGAATGCAATCATCGCATCTCTCTGGCTATCCTTATTATTTAATAATATCTCTGGTATTTTTCCAAACTCATTTTTTAATTCACTTTTATATTTTTCAGTTAGTTTTTGGTTCGTCATTTTTGCTTTGACATCTAAAAAGAATTTGCTTAAAAACTCTCCAACAAAAAGGATGTTTGTGAGTGATGGGCCGTCATCTTTTCCTAGTCTTTGATCGTTCCCATGACTGGAAACCAATGATGAAAGGAGTTCCTGATTATCTTTTAAAGCTTTGACCGCACAGAGCAATAGGCTGCTAAACCTAAGACTATTCCTTGGGGTTTTACCTGGACTAATCAGGTTTTTACCTTCTGGGGTTAAAATAGACCAGCTGCAATGTTTTCCTGAACCACTGAGTCCTGTAAAAGGTTTTTCATGAAAATTAGCCGATAAGCCATATTTCCGTGCTGTTAATCTCAAAAGATCCATTAGCAATAGATTATGATCTATTGAAATGTTCATTTTTTCATGAATGGAGGCAATTTCATATTGATTAGGAGAA
Source organism: Flavobacteriales bacterium (assembly GCA_022763165.1). Lineage (GTDB taxonomy): Bacteria > Bacteroidota > Bacteroidia > Flavobacteriales_G > JALEGO01 > JALEGO01. Next base: position 48 of record JALEGO010000237.1, on the reverse strand, counting down.
GATTCATTGTGCCAAGTCTTGAGGGGTATTCCAAGTTCATTGGCTTGT